>CAZNAK010000007.1:0-19334 GCA_964570645.1 uncultured Cytophagales bacterium
TCCGTTAGAAATCAAAATCACGATAGTGCCGATCGAACTCAACACACCCGCAATAAAGGTCAGGAAAGCCACGCGGATATTGTTGTAGGTGATCCTGAGAAACATATCCGTCTCGCTCTCGTCCTGATATACGCTCATCGGTTCACCTCTGGCAATGTTATCCTTGGTCATCTCGATGTACCCTGTGCCCATGATGAGTTCGGCAAAACCCTCGTCATGTAAGGTAGAAATAACACCGATCGCGATAGCAAATACAAAAACGAGTAAGGAAACCAACAACTCTTTTCTTGAAGCATAAAGTACCAAAGGCAGGTCTTGCCGCCAGAATTTTGCAAACGTCTGCCAGTTGGCTCGTTTATTCTTGTAAACTTTACCGAAAACCTGTTTGGCAATATCGTTCAAATATACCCGAACGGAGCGATTCGTGTAGTAAGTTCTTGCGTAGGAGAGGTCGTCGGTGACTTCAATAAAAAGCTCACTGAGTTCTTCGGGGTCTTTTGACTTTTGTTCAAAAAGTTGCTCAAACCGTGACCATTTTTCCTTGCGTTGCGCGATGAATCGGCTTTCTTTCATGGTAAGAACAAAATTGCTAAATTTTACTGAAAAAGTTATTGGATCAACAACGGCGAGCTTTTCTTACCTACTCCTTGTTTTTACGCAACTGTTCCTTGACCCGCATAAGCCCCGTGACGCAGTTTTCGTCCAGGTAGCCTTCGCCCTGCCCATGGCTGATAAGTACGTCAAAGCTATAAAAAAACTCCTCGTAGGCGGTCGCTTTATCGGTTTGGGCATCCATGAAGGGGCGTAAAAGTGCAATCGGACTCTCGGAAAGCTCTTGACTGAAAGGAAACTCACAGGTAAGCACGGCAATGGTTTCCATCAAAACTTGTGTTTCGTCGGTTTCTTGGGTAAGCATGGCGGCCCAGTCTTGTCCGCAAGGGCATTCGTCCTCTACGACCTGCGCTTGTGCGGCGAAAGTAAGTCCGAAAAGAAAAAGTGTAAATAGTGATTTCTTCATGATGTGTGTAAAGTTAGCTAATTTAACAACCGAATAAACGCAATTTCTAGCAATAAAGCCACCAACGCTGCCAGTACAAAATACCGCCAGAGTGGAGTAGCGATGTTTTGGTCACGAAAAGCCCGAATCACTTCTAGGGCTTCCGAGCCGTCATAAAGTTGTACGTTGGTGTACTTATCTGCAAAACTTTGGAGGGCTTCATCCTCATAAACACTCAAATCTGACTCTGCCGAAGGGGTATTAAACGCCAATAACGCCACCTGCTTTCCATCCGATTTGCGAACCAGTGCGTAGTGTCCTGTTTCAAGTATTTGTGCGTTGAGTTCAAGGATAAGTTCGTTACCCAAAACGCGCTGCCCGGGGATAATCGGCTGCTGCGGGCGCGTGCGAGACTCCAACTGAAAAATCTGGTTTGTACGTAAGCTATCCAAGGCTATGCGTAGATTGCTTGCCGTGAGTGGAATGGCGAGGGGTTGAAGGCTACGTTTGCTTGTAAAAGCAATGCGATACATCGTCGGGACAAAGAGTGCGTGTTTTTGAAACGTACTTGCGTCGGGATGCAGGGAAGATGAAAACAAAAATACTTTTCCTTTCAAGCGACGACTTCGTGATAAAAATGATCGCCCATCCCGAAAGCGTAAAATTGATGTTCCTGAGGTGTTCAGCACAGGCTTGGCTTGCGGTAAGTTCATGTTAGAGGCAATCCGCTCAAAAACCCCCTCAAAAAATGGGTCTCCTGCCTGTGGACGCGCCAGAGGTACAGCCTCGCTGGTCTCAATATTACGGATTGGCATCCCTAGAAGTCCTTCGTAACTTGCGGTAGCTTCAAGCTCTTGAGGTGGGAAAACCACCAGCGTTCCTCCTTCGGCAAGGAAGTTGGTGAGTGCGCTTTGTAGGGCTTCACTGATCACAGGCAGGTGTGCAATGACCACTAAATCTGCTTCTGCGAAGGCATTGAAATCTATGGAAGTCACAGAAAAATACTGATGCGAGAAGAACGGCTCGTTTTCAAAAACTTTAGAAGCAAAACGTGCCTCACGGTCGCCGCCTATGGTCAGCGTTCGTATTTTTGGCGCGATGCTGAGGGTAAAATAATGCTTGTTGTCGAAGGTCAGGGGGTAGTCTTCTACCTCAATGCGAGCGGCTTTCTCGCCTGCCGAAGTAACCGCAAAATTCAACTGAATTTCTTGTCTTGAATTGCCTTCCATCGAAATGGACTGACTGGCAACCTGCTTATCTTCGATAAAAAACTGTAATAACCGTTCCTCGACGCGTTCCGACCCGGTGTTTCGTAGGCGTACGTTAAGGCTGTTATTTTCGTTGGCCTGTAAAAACGGATTTTGGAGCCAAACACTATCTACGAGTAGATTTCCGCCGCCTTCTCCACGTAGGGGAACCAGAATGTGTTCGTACGTAGAGTCAATTTCGAGCGCGTTTATGTCGCCGAGCGTGCTTTTCTGAAAGTCTGATAGCCAAAAAATACGGTGTCCCTTGCCGCCTTCCTGTTTTAGTCCACGAAGCTGTCTTCGGTAGAGTTCTTCCCAGCTTAGGGGTGTTTCCGAGAAGTTGGTTTCCAAGAGGCGTTCTTCGAGCGTCGCAGCTTTATAAAAATAACGAGGTGTACTTTCGTTGGTCAGTAGCTGAAAACTCGTTGCGGCGGGGAACACAGGCGTTAATCCTTCGGTGATTTGTTTACCTTGATCTAAAAGTGCTTTTCCGTTGGTCTCATTCTGAAGACTAAACGAGTTATCCAGAAAAATACTCACCCGACTCCCCTGTGCCGCAAATTGCTCGGCGTTTTCTCCCGGAATGACGGGGCGGGCAAAGGCAAGCACTAAAAAGGCCAGAAAGAGCATTCGTGCCAACAAAACGAGCCAGTGCCGTAAGCGGTTGCGGGAGGTGGCCGTGGATTTTACTTCACGCAAGAAGGCTACGTTCGAGAAATAAACCACCTTCGGACGCTGGAAGTTAAAAAGGTGTATAATCAGAGGGATCAATAAAGTTAATAATCCCCAAAGGAAGGCTGGATAGAGAAAAACCATAGACAAAGTAACGAATACTACTCCAAAGAGTTGATGATATTTCTCTTTACTTTTCTGCGGTAACTTTTTCCCATTCGGGACGATCTACCAGATCGGTAAGTAGCTTTTCGAGTTCTTTGAGTGCTTGTGGCGCGTTATCGTAGTTCATGATGCGCTTGTCGCGGAAGGTCACGTAAGTTGTCGGCTTGTCGGACATCTCTGAGGTGTATTTATCTTCAAAGTCCTTGAAGTTGGCTGCCTCAAACTCTTCTATGAGCGTTTTGACCTCATTTTTTGCGAATTTCGCCCTGTAAAGCCCTTCTTTTTCTATAAACTTTTCGGCTTCAAGGCTTGCTCGTCCATCTTTTGCGAGCCGTAGGGTATAAACGGGACAGGTGCCGTAACACGGTGTTTTTTGAAGCTCAAAAATTGCTGTTTCTTCTGCGGAAAGCATCGTATTTTGGGAACATGCGATGGAGAATATGGCAAAAAGTAAAAAAACAAGGGATTGTCGCATAAAATAAGTCTAGTTCTTGTTGTAAATAACAAAGATGGTTAAAAAAAGGGAGATAATCTTAAGGCTCTTTTTTGTGAACCACTTTGGAGCATAATCCCAAAGCTAAAACGTAAATTTCTTTTTTTAGGTTTGCATTCAACGGACGCAAAAGTAGTGGTAATAGGAGCTATTTACATCGGGTTTTTTTGTTGGGGAAAGCGCAAAAAGAAAGCTACGTCGTGAAAGTATCGGTAGTAGTAGCGGCACGAAACGAGCGTCCTAACCTAGAGCGATTTGTTCCTAGGTTATTGGAACAGGATTACCCTGATTTTGAAGTTTTAGTTATAGATGATCGTTCTACGGACGGTACATCAGACTTTTTGGCAGGTTTTGTACATTCTAAACTTCGCTTTCTTCGCATCTCAGATAAACCTAAGTCGTTTGACGGAAAAAAGAATGCACTGACGCAGGGTATTGCCAAAGCGCGAGGCGACATCATTTTACTCACGGATGCTGACTGCTATCCGGCTTCCAAGCGTTGGATTGCACGGATGAGCCTGCCCTTTGCGCACGAAAGCACACAAATCGTTTTGGGCTACTCTCCTTACGAAAAACGCGCAGGTTTATTGAATAAATTTATCCAGTTCGAGACCCTAAATACGGCAGTTCAGTATCTTACTTCTTCGCGCTTGGGCACGCCTTACATGGGAGTAGGGCGCAATCTAGCGTATCGAAAGGCGTTTTTTGAATCTGTGGGCGGGTTAGCCCCATGGCAGGAACAGACAGGTGGTGACGATGACTTGTTTGTGGGGCAGCAGGCCACAGCAAAAAATACGACAACGGTTATACACCCTGACTCGCACGTTTTCTCGCTACCCAAACGAACCTTCTGGGCTTGGTTCAATCAAAAACTACGTCATCTTCGCGTGGGTAATGCTTACCGGCTCAAGAACCGTATCTGGGTGGCCTTTTGGCAGGTCTTACAGTTAGGAAGTTTATTATTGGCGTGGTTGACTTTGTTTTTTTATTCGGACGGAATAGCAGTTTGGGTAACGCGGTATCTTTTTTGGGGGACTTTCTTTGGGTATCACAAAGCAAAGAATAGGTTAAACAGTTCGTTGATTCTACTAGAAGTTTTTACTTTTGAACTCATATTCTTACTTTATTACTTTATAATAGGAGCGATAGCAACCCTGCACCCAGGCAGCCAAACATGGAGAGGAAACACCAAAAAAAATTCTCGGACAAAGCACTCAAGGACTTTGAACTAATTGATAGAGCCGTTGTGGAGGGGGAGCAGCAGGCTTACGCCGAACTTATGGAGCGATATCGAACCTCAGTGTATTATATGCTCCTCAAAATGGTCAAAAATTCCGACGATGCCGAAGATTTAACCATTGAAGCCTTCACTAAGGCGTTTAAAAGCTTACCCCGATTTCAAAAAAACTATACATTTAGCACTTGGTTATTCCGGATTGCAACCAATAACTGCATTGATTTTATCCGAAAAAAGAAGCTTGAAACACTTAGCATACACTCCCCGGGTTACACCAATGATGATGGTGATTCTGTCCGTATGGAAATAAAAGATAATGACCTTGACCCGCAGGAGCTTGCCATTAAGGAGCAAAAAATCGAGCTTGTTCGTGCTTTTGTCGATATGCTTCCACCAAAATATCGCCGTCTGGTAGAGCTGCGCTACTTCAAAGAATTTACCTACGAGGAGATTGCCACAGAACTCGAAGCACCATTAGGGACAGTTAAAGCACAGTTACATCGTGCTCGTGAACTTCTTTATGATATTATAAAGGGAAAAAAGAAGTATATTTGACACCATGAGAATATCGTTTCGCTCTTTTTCGCTCATCCTGATCCTTTTAGTTGGATTTACTTCCCTTTTTGCACAGGAAGAAATGCCAGAAAGTATCACAAATAGCTTTAAAGGGTTGAAAGGGGAAAAGCGAGTTGAAGTCTTACTTGAGCTTAGCCAAGAGCATAAAGATACCTACCCCGCCAATGCCTTTGATTTAGCTGAGGATGCCGTTGATCTTGCCACTGAAATGGGGGATGGCATCCTGACCACACGCGCCAACACGAACTTAGGCGTTCTTTATCGTAATCGTGGAGATTACGAAGAGGGGCTTAAATTATTCCTGAATGCCTTACGTAGTGCCGAAGAAATCAATAACCAATCCCTTCAGGCTGATGCCCTCCACAAATTAGCCTCTTCTAACCTATGGCTTTTTGAGTACGAAGTAGCACTCCAGTATGCAAAAAGAGAGGTAGAAATTCTTGAATCCCTAGAAGAGCAAGAAGAACTTGCTAGTGCCCTGAACTTGATGGGCTTAACCTTAGCGAACCTCCAACAATATGATAGTGCGCTCCTGGTACTGAAGCGCAGCAGATCCATCGCCGATGCTATTCAGGACAAAAGACTCATCTATAAAGCTACACTCAATATTGGGGACACCAAACGGATGATGGCAAAGGATGGTCAAGAGATACGAAAAAACCTAACAGAGGCTCTTGCGCTGATGGAAGAAAGCCAGCTTTTGGCCCAAAAACTTAATGATAAGTTTGGAATGGCAATTACCCACCTCAAGATTGGCCAGACACATGCTGTCCAGATGAACTATGTTGCCGCCTTTCGGAATTTTACAGAAGGTATGAAGCAGGCAAGGGAAATTGGGGCTACTTCAATAGTAAGAAATGGCTATAAGTACCTAATGGAGACCTATCAACAAAAAGGAGATTACGAAAATGCCTTTGTGTACTTGGAACGCTATCAGGCACTCAATGATAGTTTATTGGGGGCTCAAAACGGTCGTATCATCGGGCTTTTGAAGGCACAATACAAGCTCGAAGAATCGGAGATGGAAAATAAACTTTTACGTGATGAGCAGACGATCCAAAATTATCAAACTTACGCGCTGGTAGCTTTGGTGTTGGCTATCATGGCTTTTGGTATCGTTTTGTGGAGGCGTGGACGCGAAAAAAATATGGCCAATCGCCTGCTGCAAGAGCAAAACAAGGAAATTCAAGAAAAGGCAAACCGAATTAAAGAGCAGTCTGACCTACTGGCTAGCAAAGGACAAAAAATTCAGGATAGTGTTATGTATGCACGCCGCATTCAAAACGCTGTGCAGATCAACGAGACGGACATATTTTTTACCTACCCAGAATATTTTATTTTATCGCACCCCCGCGACATTGTAAGCGGTGATGTTTATTGGTTTGAGCAAACAGAAAATTGCTTTTTGGTCGCCGTAGCTGACTGTACAGGACACGGCATTCCGGGCGCACTGATGACCATTTTGTGTAATTCGTTACTGAACGATATTTTGAACGAGCTCCCCGACTTTCAACCCGCAGCGGTGTTACAGGAACTGGATAAACGGCTTAAAAGTACGCTTCATCAACAGGTGTCTAACATCAATGATGGAATGGAAATCGCGCTCCTGAAAATCAATCCTGAGAAGCAAGAAATTACATATTCTGGTGCTAAAATGCCTTTGATCTGCCATCATGATGGTATGCAGGAAGTTTTTAAAGGAGGTGTTTTCCCGATTGGTGGACACGACTTTAAGTCCGAGAAAGTTTTCAGTGATCATGTAATATCGTTTAACAAGGGTGATGCTATTTACATTGCCTCAGATGGTTATCAAGATCAATTTGGTGGACGAAACACCCGAAAGTTTATGCGTAAAAATTTCCGAAATCTCCTCAAGGAAGTCACCAACTTACCCATGGAAGACCAACGCATCGTCCTCGAAGAACGCTTCATGAACTGGAAAGGCAAAGAAGAACAAACCGACGACGTGATGGTGATGGGGATTCGGTTGTAGTGCAGGCATCACCTTTTTTGCGTACTTTTGCAGTTATGAGTAATCGTTTGAAAGAAATTGCCCGTCGCCGCACCTTTGCCGTGATTTCCCACCCTGATGCAGGAAAAACCACCCTTACTGAAAAACTTCTTCTTTTTGGGGGAGCTATCCAGGTAGCGGGCGCAGTAAAGTCTAATAAAATTAAGAAAACGGCGACTTCGGACTTCATGGAAATTGAACGCCAGCGCGGCATTTCGGTGGCTACCTCCGTGATGGGTTTTGAATACGAAGGACGAAAAATCAATATCTTGGATACTCCTGGTCACCAAGACTTTGCCGAGGATACCTACCGAACGCTGACTGCCGTTGATAGTGTGATCGTCGTGATTGACGTGGCAAAAGGAGTCGAAATTCAAACGGAAAAGCTCGTGGGTGTGTGTCGGATGCGGAAAACGCCTGTTATTGTATTTATCAATAAACTGGATCGCTTCGGAAAAGATGCCATGGAACTCCTCGACGAAGTAGAAGAAAAATTAGGACTGAAAGTCTGTCCGCTTAGTTGGCCTATCGGGATGGGGTCGGAGTTTCAGGGGGTGTATAACATCTTTGAGCAGAAACTCAGTCTGTTCACCGAAAACAACAAACAGACTATCGGAGACTCCATCGAGTTTGATAATCTTGAAGACAAAAGTTTAGAGGAGTTTTTGGGCAAAAAAGCAGCCGATCTGCTGCGCGAAGAAGCCGAACTGGTACAGGAGGTATATCCTAATTTTGATATCGCCGCCTATCAGCGTGGAGAAATCTCGCCTGTATTTTTTGGGAGCGCGATCAACAATTTTGGTGTAAAAGAAATGCTCGACTGCTTTGTGCAGATTGCCCCACCGCCGCAGCCAAGTACTGTCGAGGAGGGGGAAGTGAAGCCAGAGGAAGATAAATTTTCGGGTTTTGTCTTTAAAATCCACGCGAATATGGATCCCAAACACCGTGACCGCATTGCCTTTGTCAAAATCTGCTCAGGACAATTTGAACGAAACCATAATTATTTGCACGTCCGCTCAGGAAAACAACTGAAGTTCTCGAATCCAACCTCGTTTATGGCAGAAAAGAAATCTCTCGTAGATCATGCTTACCCAGGCGACATTGTAGGTCTGCACGATACAGGAAACTTCAAGATCGGGGACGCACTCACCGAAGGCGACACACTCAAATTCAAAGGTATTCCGAGCTTCGCGCCCGAGCTGTTTCGGTATATTGATAACGCCAACCCTATGAAAGCCAAGCAATTCCACAAAGGCATCGAACAGCTTATGGACGAGGGGGTCGCACAGCTTTTTACGAGTCAGCACACAGGACGAAAGATTCTGGGTACCGTAGGCGCGCTTCAGTTTGAGGTTATTCAGTATCGCCTTGAACACGAGTACGGCGCAAAGTGCCTTTATGAACCCATTAGCTTGCACAAAGCCTGTTGGGTAAGGAGCGATGACGAAAAGCAATATGCTGACTTCCGAGAGCGCAAAAGCCGCTACATGGCAACGGACAAGTACGGGCGTGACGTATTCTTGGCCAGTTCTGCCTTCGCCATTGAACAAGCCAAGCAGCAATTCCCCGAGGTGGAGTTTTATTTTACGTCGGAGTTTTAGATTTGTATCTTTTCCCTCTTGTAACCAGCACAGCCTACCGATGACGCTCTTCCAGAACCGTCACCACATCTTTAAGGCTGCTCTGATTCGCTTTAAGCAGTAAAAGCAAGTGATACAAAAGGTCGGCAGACTCCTCTACGAGCCGTTCACGATTTTGTGTAACGCCTTCTAGGGCTACTTCCACCCCCTCTTCTCCTACTTTTTGCGCCATTTTATGAACACCTTTTGCCCACAGACGGCGCGTGTAGGAGTTTTCCTCACCCGCCTCAAGACGTTCTTGCATAACCTCTTCTAAGTACTCTAAAAATCGAGCATTAGGAAGGTTTTTCTCTCCAAAACAAGTATCCGTTCCCGTATGGCAGGTCGGTCCAGCGGGCGTAGCACGTACCAGGAGCGTATCTCGGTCACAGTCTTTGAGGATTTCTTTGACCCAAAGAAAGTTTTCTGAGGTTTCGCCTTTTGTCCAGAGCCGCTGTTTGGATCGACTAAAAAATGTTACCTTACCCGTCTCTTGGGTTACCTGAAGGGCTTCGGCATTCATATAACCCAACATCAGCACCTGCCATGTTACGCTATCTTGCACGATTACAGGCACTAAGCCATTTTCAAATTTTTCAAACGCTAATTCCATCGCGTAAACTTACCGATTTTCTGCGTGAACGAAACATCTTCGTACGTTGTTTGTAGTGCATCAACCAAGATATGGAAAAACGATTTACTCGGATTCGGAAACACGTAGGTTATGCGCGTCGGCTGCTGCCTTATAGCCGTCGTTTATTATCCCATGTGCAAAGCCTACGCCCCCACTTTAGTCGCCTTTCCACACACGCCGATATACTTGTGCCACACACCAAAGTACTTCTCGACCACGCAGAGCGTAAAAATGTACTGCTTGAAAACCTTGATACCCTACTTCCTTACGCTGAGGTACTGCTCCCGTACTCAGAGCTTTTACTTCCTCATGCCGAAAAGTTGATGCCGTATGCCGAGCTTTTGCTACCTCGTGCCGAGGTGCTGCTGCCTTATACCGAAAAGCTAATGTCGTATGCGGATATTTTACTGCCTTACGCCGAGACGCTGTTACCTTATGCCGAGCAGTTACTGCCATATGCCGACGACCTACTACCGCATGCAGAAAAACTGCTTCCTCACGCGCATGAGTTGGTCCATTATATTGATCGTCTGATGCCATACCGAAAGATTCTTTTGCCTTACGCCGATGTGATTTTGCCCTACATTAGCGAGGGACGCTACCCGAAACAAATCGACTGGATCATTCAACAGCAAGCCAAACAAGGGAAACTTGACCTTGAATAACCTAAAGTTTCAGGAATGCTATTAGTTTTGTACTCCCATTGTTGTTAATTTTTATGCTTGACCTTTCCCTTGTCATTCCTTTGCTCGACGAAGCCGAATCGCTGCCTGAACTCCACGACTGGATTCAGCGTGTGGTGGAGCCGCGCGGACTTTCCTACGAAATTTTGTTTGTGGACGACGGAAGTACCGACGACTCCTGGAAGGTGATCGAGAACCTTGCCGAAAAAAATCCTAACGTACGAGGAATTTCATTTACACGGAATTACGGTAAATCCGCAGCACTTGCGACTGGTTTTCAGCAAGTTCGCGGGCAGGTAGTGATCACCATGGATGCCGACTTACAGGATAGCCCCGACGAAATACCCGAACTATACCGACTGATTCGTGAGGAAAATTTTCATATTGTATCGGGATGGAAGAAAAAACGATACGATAATGTGGTATTCAAAAACATCCCCAGTAAGCTCTACAACGCCGTTACGCGTAAAATTTCGGGGATTCAACTCCATGATTTTAACTGCGGACTCAAGTCTTACGACTACCGTGTTGTAAAAAGTGTTCAGCTTTATGGCGAGATGCACCGCTACATCCCTGTGCTAGCTAAGTGGAATGGCTTTGGAAGATTACCGAAAAGGTCGTTTCGCACCGCGCTCGAAAGTACGGCACATCAAAGTTTGGCTTGGAGCGTTTCGTAAACGGTTTTTTGGATTTACTTTCGGTGACCTTGATCACTCGTTTCCGTAAAAAGCCGATGCACCTGTTTGGTACAGCAGGGATTCTGACGTTCATAGCAGGCTTTCTCTTTGCTTTCCTGATTATTCTTGAAAAGCAATGGGCGATTTATCAGGGAGAGCCATATCGTGAAATTGTTGATCAACCTCTGTTTTTTCTAGCCTTAACAGCAGTTATTTTGGGCGTACAGCTTTTTTTAGCGGGCTTTATTGCCGAACTGCTTGTCCATACTGGCGACCGTACGAGTGATTATAACATTGACAAGCGCGTAAACTTCTAGCAAAGCCTCCAAACTTAGATTGAATGAATAGTAGTTTGTCAGCGGCTAGGTTTTTCTTAAAAAGGCTTTTCCTAACTCTTGTTTGCTTGCTCAAGCGTACTATTTTCGGCATTTCTTACTAAATTTGTTGAAAGGCAATCTTTTTACACTAAGGCCTTTCTAGTGTCCGATGCTACGGTACAAAAAAGCGTTGATCCCACAAGATATCCATTATGCAATAACACACACAAACAAATGGACTACACGGAGATATTAGTTAATTTACGGCGCATCATTCGTGCGGTAAATTTAGAAGGAAAGCGTTTAGAAAAGGAACACGGCGTAAGCATCCCTCAGCTCTTGTGTCTAAGTTTTTTGGAAGGAAAAGAAGAGTATCGAGCTACTTTATCTGAGATCAAAAATTATCTCAAGCTAAATGCCAGTACGGTCACAGGTATCACGACGCGACTGGAAAAACGAGGACTCATTGCACGTCTTCCCACCGATGACAAGGATCGTCGTGTGAATTATATCACCCTGACGAGAAATGGGGAAGAACTCGTTCGGCAAATGCCAGAAATTTTACACAAGCAACTTACGGATAAGTTAGCCCAGGCTAGCCCAGAGGCGATCACAGACTTGCGCGAGTCCTTCCAGACGATTATCGGTTTTCTCGAAATTGAAGATATTGATGCCTCCCCCATTTTAGCCTCTAACGAAGATATGGCCGCTGAGCGTTAGAAGGCCTAACCTGTTAGCGGGAGGGTAATACGATTGAGTTTTGCCTTTCTGTTAGATAGTTTCACTACAAAATATTCACAAACTAAATATTTTCTGGCCATTTTTCTGTTTTAAATACACGAATAGCTCCTTTTCAAGCCATTTTACGCCAATATATTAAAATAGTACAATTTTATCCCTTGTATTTAGATAGTTTCTATACAAACTATTTTATATATTTGCTTTTTTCTAAAAGTAAATAACGCTTATGATGAAACGGTTATATCAAAAAATTCCAAAAACGAGCGGGTTAGCAAGAGTATTTTTCTTTTTGCTTACCGCAATAGTTCCATTACAAAGTATTTGGGCGCAAGATGAGCTTGTCATATCGGGTACTGTAAAAGACGGTGACGGATATGGACTTGCCTCTGCTTCTGTCTATGTGAAGGGAAATACCCAAATCGGGACAGTAACAAATTTGGATGGCGAGTACAAGATTAAAGTACCTGCCACAGCCAAATTTTTAGTTTTCTCTTACGTTGGATATAATAAGAAAGAAGTAGCCATCGAGGAGCGCACAACGATTGAGGTCGTGATGAGTTCGGGGGTAAAGCTCGATGAAGTCGTCATTACAGCACTCGGAGTAGAGCGAGAAGAAAAAGCACTTGGATACGCTGCGCAACAGCTTTCGGGAGGCGAAATCTCTACGGTAAAAACAACAAACCCTCTAAACGCACTGGCAGGTAAAATTTCAGGTGTTTACGTAACGGGGGGAGCCTCAGGACCGACGGCTTCGGCAAATATCAATATCCGTGGGGCTTCCTCACTTCTGGGTAATAACCAACCGCTATTTGTGGTGAATGGTATGCCCATCACGAATGACCTGTACAGTTTCGATGATGGTTTGAACGGCTCTACGACCATTGACTTTGGTAATGCCGCTCAAATTGTGAATACAGACGACATTGCTTCGGTAAACGTCCTGAAAGGACCCGCAGCCTCTGCCTTGTATGGTTCGCGTGCTGCTAACGGAGTGATCCTGATTGAAACCAAAACGGGTAAATCTGCTGGACAGCGTGACGGCTGGGGTGTAGATGTAAATACGTCTGTGATGTTCAATAGCATCCTCAAACTACCTGATTACCAAAATGAGTTTGGTTTTGGTGGGGGCGGAAAGTACAGCTACCTCGATGGCTCGAACTACATCGGTGCCCGCGAGTACTATGAAGCTTATGGAGAAAACTGGGGACCTCGTATGAACGGACAGGAAATTATTCAGTTTAATTCTGACGGTGAGCCTGCTCCATTTACGGCTGCACCCGATAACGTACGCAATTTCTTCCGTACAGGAGTGCTTAACACGAACAATGTCTCGATCAATAACTACACCGAGGACGGTGACCTTCGTTTTTCCTTTAGTAACTTAGGTAAAAGCGGTATTGTCCCAAACACCGACCTACGCCGTAATACTTTTCAGGCGAGTATCGGACGACGTTTGTTTGACGATAAGCTCCGTATCCGTGCCAACGGGATGTATGTGGTCTCTGGCTCAGATAACGTACCCAATGCAGGTTACGACGAATCTTCTTCGATCATGTACGGGTGGTTATGGTATCCGCGTCAGGTAGAAATTGATGACCTGCGGGATTACTGGGAACCCGGACAACAGGGAGTACAACAGCGATACGTTGAAAACCTCTGGGTAAATAACCCATGGCTTGTGGCTTACGAGAATACCAACTCGTTCCAGAGCCGCCGGATGATTGCTAATATCAAAATGGCGTACGACTTTACCGACAATTTTAGTATGCGTTTCCGCTACGGTGCGGATGCCCTCAACGAAGGCCGGCAGTATCGTCGTGCGCCTTCTACTAAAGGTACACCAGGTGAAAATGGTAGCTACCGCGAGGACGAAATTACGTTTAGCGAGACAAATGCAGAATTATTGGTTGGATATACCTCAAACCCAGGCGAACTCGGAGCCTTTGACCTTGACGTAAAAGTGGGGGGTAATATCATGCGACAAAACGCCAATTACTTGATCGCCAATAACCCTGAACTCACGCTTGCGGGACCTTCTGAGAGTATCTACACACTCACAAACGGTACGGTTGTCCTGACCGAATCGCAGAAGACTCAGACAGGGATCAATTCACTTTTTGCTACGGCAACGATTGGTTATAAAAACGTACTCTATTTAGACGCAACTTATCGTCAGGATTGGAATAGTACGCTCGTTAACCCAGATCAAGGTATTGATGGCTCGGAGTATAGCTTTGGCTATCCATCCTTGGCTTTGAGTGCAATCTTCTCTGATATGATCGACGTGCCGTCTTGGGTTTCTTTCTTAAAATTACGCGGCTCTTACGCCGAAGTAGGAAACGGTGCGCCGCCTTATGCTTTTGGTAATACGTTTACTCCAGGTGCAGCCTTTAGCGGTCAGCCCGCTTTCTCGACCAACCGCACGATTGCAGATCCGAACCTTACCAACGAACGCACACGCGCTTTGGAAGTCGGGTTGGATTACCGTATGTTTGAAGATCGCTTCCGGGCGGACTTCACATACTACAACATGTTGAGCTTTGATCAAGTCATCCGCCTGCCTATTGCGGCTACCAGTGGTTACGACTTTACGCTTACCAACGGCGGGGAGATCCGAAACAAGGGTATTGAGTTGATGTTATCGGCGCGTCCCGTAGAAGTTGGTGACTTTAACTGGGATGTAATGGTGAATATAGGGCACAATCGCGCTATTGTGGAGTCGCTGCCAGACGCAGTGGCTGGTGGTCGTTACTCGATCATTGCCGACGTATTCCCGGGCGACGAAGGCGGAGCTGACCTCGAGTACGTTGCCGAAGAGGGGGAACTGCTCGGGCAACTCTACGGACTTGGCTTCCAACGCGGCCCTGATGGACGCATTATCCACGAAAACGGTTTGCCACTCCTGACAGAAGAAAAAGTATCGGCAGGATCGTATCAGCCTGACCTACGCTTAGGGGTGAACAACTCATTTAGGTACAAGAACTTAATATTCAGTTTCCTTATCGACGGGCAAATTGGTGGTAAAATCTACTCCCGCTCTCATGCACTCTACAACACAGGCGGAACCATCACGAACAATGATGATCCTAACCTCGATATGTCTTCACTCGATGGGCGTACGGTGTACAGTATAGATTATGATGCTGACGGAAACCCAATTTATACCCTAGAGCAGGAAGGCGGCGTAGTGGGACCAGGCTGGATGTATGACGGCGATGGTAACCTTGTAGAAAATGACGTGGTAGTTCCGCTCGGAGGAGCAGGATACACCGGATACTTCTACAACTACTACGGAAACGGCTTTAACCGTGATAACATTGAGGCAGCAACTTACGATGCGACGTACTTCAAGCTCCGTGAGGTTAGTATCAGCTACAACCTACCCGAAGAGCTGGCTGGAAAGTTCGGTTTACAGCGAGCGCGTATCTCGTTTATCGGGCGTAACCTTTTGCTTTTCTCTAACGTCCCCACGATTGATCCAGAAACCTACTCAATCCGTAACGGTTTGTTCGTGAACGGCTTCGAGAGTACACAGTTGCCTTCTACGCGTAGTTACGGTTTTTCGCTTAATCTTGGATTCTAAAAACACAAAGCATTTAATGAATGGCTCTGGGCGTAACGTCCAGGGTCTTCTTTCAAACATAAATACTGAAGATTATGAAGTATAGATTTTTTACATATCTCATCTTAATCGGGGGATTCCTGACGGTTTCCTCCTGCGAGGAGTTTGAGGAAATGAACCTCAACCCCAACGAGCCTACCGAAGTAACACCTGACGTATTGTTAGCCTCTGCTATCCGCGCCAGCGTGAATACTTCCGTCACCGAGTCTTTCCTGCTCGGTAACAACGCAGCACAGCTTACCGCAAAGACCTTACGTACCGAAGTTGACGCTTACAACTGGCAGTCGCCTTTCCCAACGGTCTGGGAAGGGATGTACGGGAGCCTTACCGATATTGACGCTGTCCAACGACAAGCCGTAGAAGCGGGTAATTCACAGCTAGAAGGCGTAGCTATCGTGATGCGAGTTTGGACGTTTTCTGTACTCACAAATGCCTACGGTGACGTTCCCTACTTTGAAGCTCTTCAAGGGGCTGAAGGAAACTTTACCCCGTCTTATACGCCGCAAGAAGAGATTTACCTTGACTTGTTGAATGAGCTTGATCGTGCTGATGACCTTTTGGCGCAAGAAGGAAGTATTACAGGAGATATTCTGTTTAACAACGACGCAAACAAATGGCGCAAGCTGGCCAACTCCTTGCACCTTCGTTTGATTATGACGGCAAGTAATGCGCTGCCCGACGCAGGAACGCGCTTTGCACAGGTTTTCAACGCTGGCAACCTTATGGCGGGCAACCTTGACAACGCTACGCTCGAGTACACAGGAGCGTTTCCGAACCAGTATCCACTCGTCCCGCTGAAAACAGGAGATTTCGATGCTGTTGCTATCAGTGAAAATGCAGTAACTGCCCTACAAGAGGTTCAAGACCCACGCTTATTCCGTTATGCTCGCCCAACAAACGATGAGTTTAACGCCAATGGAACCTTTATTGGTGCCGTAAATGGATCAAACTCGGCAAATTGTAGTAAAGCTGGTTCGCGTCTGGGTGTGCAATATTACGATGTTCCAGAGCGAGTTAGTGCCAACGATTTGGGCTTGAATCGTGCTGAGGGAATCATTATGACTTACGCGGAATTGCAATTCTTGATTGCTGAAGCAGCCGTAAAGGGATGGATTGCAGAAAACCCTGAGGCGCATTACCGTGAGGGTATTCGTGCCTCTATGGAGTACTACGAAGCCGACCCTAGCGTTTTTGGCTGGACAAGCTTTAACGACTTTTACACTAATTCGGGTGTGGCTTACAGTCAGGTTACTGATATTTGGAAGCAAAAGTGGCTTGCCCTCTATTTTCATGGATTAGAGCCTTACTTTGAAGTGCGTCGCTGGTACGTAGAAAGCGGCATGAACTGGTCGGGGATTCCTTTCCTTTCTGCCCCCTGCGAAAACCTAAACAACGACGTATTACCAATGCGTTTTCGGTATCCAGGTCAGGAGCAAAGCTTAAACGCAGATAATTACCAAGCGGCAATCGACCGTCTGGGTGGCTCGAACGACTTTAATGCCATGACTTGGCTCGTAAATTAAAGTTTAGCAAGTACTTAGATTTAAAAGAAGCACGAAGAACTCATTTTTCGTGCTTCTTTAATTATATAGTTCCTACAGAAAGTATTTTGTATCTTTGATTACTGCTTTTGCCACAATTTTATCTATTCGTATCCCATATGTTCAATAATAAAAAATATTTCGATGTACATAAGCCTGTGTTCTTTCCGGCTGCTGTACTCATTATTGCCTTCATTATCATTACGCTATCAGTAGGAGAACCTATGGAAGTGTTTTTTGATGAGGTACAGTCTGCTATCACGCGAAATACGGGCTGGCTACTTGTACTTTCTGTGAATGTATTCTTGATTTTTGGCTTATTCTTGTCTATTAGCCCAATGGGTAAAATTCGTTTGGGCGGGCAGAATGCAAAACCTGAATTTAGCACTTTTGCGTGGTTTGCTATGCTTTTTTCGGCGGGAATGGGCATTGGCTTATTGTATTTTTCAGTAGCCGAACCGATTATGCACTTTGCAAATCCTCCCATTGAGGGGGCATCGAATCGTGAGTCAGCACAAATAGCCTTCGAGTTTACTTTTCTACATTGGGGTATTCACGCTTGGGCAATTTATGCGATAGTCGGTTTATCACTCGCGTTTTTTACGTTCAACAAAGGGCTTCCGCTATCTATTCGTTCGGTGTTTTATCCACTTATCGGTGATCGGATACACGGACGGATTGGCGACCTGATTGATATAATCGCCGTAATTGCTACCCTTTTTGGGCTAGCGACCTCGTTGGGATTTGGTGTACAGCAAGTCGCTGCTGGCTTAAACCATTTGTTTGGGTTGCCCAACGAAACTTGGTTTCAAGTCGTATTGATTGCATTGATAACAGGTGCAGCAACGGTATCCGTTGTTTTTGGCTTGGATAAAGGCGTGCGCGTCCTGAGTGAGTTGAACATTAAAATTGGACTCGTTTTTCTGCTGTTGGTACTTTTTCTTGGTCCAACGATTTTCCTCCTTGATAGCTTTACGCAGAATGTGGGCGCATATTTACAAGATTTCTTCATGATTAGCACCTGGACAGAATCCTATCAAGATACCAACTGGCAACATGCCTGGACGATCGTTTACTGGGCTTGGTGGATTTCATGGTCGCCTTTTGTGGGTTTGTTTATCGCTCGAGTATCGAAGGGGCGTACCGTGCGTGAGTTTGTCCTGGGTGTGATGCTTGTCCCGAGCCTCTTGAGCTTTTTCTGGATGACCGTTTTTGGTGGTTCTGCCATTCATCTGGATATGCAGGGAGTGAGCCAAATTGGGGAAGCGGTTAGTAAAGATGTTTCTACGGCACTTTTTGTCATGTTAGAGGGATATCCGCTTTCGTTTTGGACATCATTGGTAGGTATCGTACTGGTGACAAGCTTTTTTGTTACCTCCTCCGACTCAGGATCGTTGGTAATTGATAGCATTACGGCAGGCGGAAAGCTTGATGCTCCCGTAGGACAGCGTGTATTTTGGGCACTTACCGAGGGAGCCGTCGCGGCTACCTTACTGCTGGGAGGCGGCTTAAAAGCCATGCAAACCGCCGTTATCTCAACGGGATTGCCCTTTGCGATCCTGCTACTTTTTATGTGTGTGAGCTTATATCGCGGCTTACAAAATGAACTAACAGAGTTAAAGCGCAAAACCACAGCTCGAGACCAACAGGCGTATGCTGAGGTACTGCGTGAACTGATCCAAACCGAACAAGAAGAAGAACACCATGAGTAAGAACGTTAAATCGATCCAACGTATTCTGGTCAGCCTTGACCTAACTACCGCTGACGGAAAGCTTATTCAGTATGTATCTTTTTTGGCAACCTTACTGAGTCAGGAAGTCGAAGAGGTGTATTTCGTCCACAATATTACCTTAGACCCCTCGCTAGAAGAGGAACTGCGTCAGCAACCCCTAAAAAAGTCATTGGAAAAAATTGTAGAGGAAGCACTTAGGCGACGAATTGAGGCGAATTATCTGGCAAAAACGTCTTACCAGATCATTATCAAACGTAAAAGTGATGCGGTAAAGGCGATTCAGGAGATTAGCAGTGAGCAAGGCGTTGATCTAGTGGTAGTCGGAAAGAAGAACCAGCGCGATGGCTCGGGACATTTTTCTGATAAGCT
>CAZNAK010000008.1:0-11543 GCA_964570645.1 uncultured Cytophagales bacterium
GGCAATGCCTAACTTTTTGCTGATATTTTCAATAATCTGAATGGTAAAATCAGCGTGTATGGGTATTTTATTGAGAATTAGCGGTTTTAGAAATGCGAACACTTCCTCGAGAAAAGGAGCTTTAGCATAAGCCTGACGGATTGTCTTTATTTGCTTCTTACGCCACTTTTTGTCTTCTGAGATCAGAGCAATACAGAAAAGTGTTTCATCATAATGCTTATCTTTCTTAACAGAAACACTCAGCATCTGCTCGCCCTTAGCATTACGGGTGCGGGAGTTGGCATACATCACGTAGTGGTACTTCGATGAGGGAAACAAAAAAATTCGCCCCCAACGGAGGAGCATCCGCCCAAAGCGCAATCCTTTCTGTATTAAGTTTTGCTTTTTGAACTTACGTACCTGCTGTGCCCGTCCGATGTTAAAGATGACCCGAATGACCTCGAAGCGTAACACCGGCCAATAGTATTTCCCTGAAGTCGTCTTCAAGTAATACAAATGGTTATCATACTCAAAACGCAGGAATTTTTCAGTAGCTTGTATCGGATCACTCTGGTATGCCATAAGACGACCAATCAGGATTTTACCACAATAGCATGAATTTCGCCGATAGTGTACGGAAACTGAATAAAACGCGAAACATGTAGTTCAGGGTTAAACAGTACGACCCCGCAATCAATTGAAATATTATTTGATAATCCCATCACTTTTGAGTAATTCCGGTTCTTGCTTTGCCCGATATAGTACAGTCCGTTTTTGTAATCCAGTCCGCGCGTAAATGCCGGAAATGTTCCCTGAACAGCAAAATTATTAAATCGCAGATGCCCGGGTAAAGAATCCAAAATATGTAACGAACCATCAAAATACTTCACATTATGGGGCATATACAAGCCTTGGTACACATCAGGGAGGCGCTTTCCTGTCGGGCGATCAAACTCGGCAATACAGCCGTCAAAGCTATCATGCTTCCAGTTGCCCGTAGAAGAAAACATCGAAACGTAAAGACTATCATCAATTGCCAGCACATCATTACAGTGGTGCATTGGTTCTTCACGCCGTGCTCTCTTCTGGGATAGCTGAAAGCTGGTTCCTAAGGTAAAGTCAGGTTTTACTGTAAGTACAGCATCTAGGTAAGAACAAGCAACGTAAAATTGCTCACTTTCTTCATGGTAGGTAATTCCGTGTGCACGTGAGCCTTCAGGAAAAGTGACTTTCACGGTAAAGTCTTCTCCGTCATACTCAATGAGACCTCGATCGGTATCCACAAAAAAGAGTTTTTCTCCTACGGCTGTCGCTCCATAACACGGTCCGGCGTAGCATTTCTCTAATCTGACATCCGTTGCTGCCACTTCGCAGCGGTACAAGCCGCCACCGTACTTTGCCGTTGGTGGTGAGGCCGTTCCGCTCGTAAAGTAAAAGGTAGTTTGGATTTGTTCAAGATCAGAAATTGCTAGTAAATCGTTAAGTATCGGTGAACTAGTAAAGTCTTGCTTGGGAGTTAGCCCTTTTTGCTCCAATACTGCTGCAATGTCCGAAATCGCTGTAGAACAGATAATAACAAAATAATCAGAACTCACCCGATCCGGCGAAAAAATATCCAGTCCTTCAAATTGAGTACCTTGTAAGTTAGTAGAGCTGTCCACAATAAAGGCCACACGCCCCGGCTCTAGCTTGCGCAAGGTCTTTTTGGCGATGTTTCCAGCGCCAAAAAGAATAATTTGCCTATTGACGCGCCGATTGATTTCAGGAAAACTTGTTTTTTCCAGCATAATTATTCGTTAAAATAACGTTCTTGTTGACTCTTACTCAGGTGTACTTTTCCGTAAGTGCGCTCCTGACCGTCAAGGTCTTTTTTGCACCATTGTCCATCTCGTATCCACCATACGCTGGCATCACGAAACGTATCGGCAACACGGTCAAACTCCTCTTCTGTCCAGTTGACGTACTTTAACCAGCGATATAAGTCTTTGGATTTCAATGGGTCGCGCTCTTGTACTTCTCGGATTGCCTCTTCGCGTGTCATTTTTCCGGCACGAATATCTTTAGAGGTGTGATCGGTAGCGCGTCCGTAACCAAACTTGATCCACTTCATGTAATCATGAATACCGTTTTCGTGCATATCGTCCAAGTTAGACATCCGGCGATATGTGCGCTCAAAAGGTTCCTCGGCTTCCCGAAACCCATACTTTTCGATCATCAGTGGTCCGTGTTCATTGGCATCCCACTTAAAAAAGTTGGAGATAAAAATTCCGCGAACTCCCACTGCTTCAATAGCCCCGTCATCAGGATATTTCCACTGCAACAACTCGCGCTCAGTAACTTTATCGTTGTACTTTTCGGATGCCTCTATAATATCGTACCACTCGTATCCGCGCAACGCGTGCTCATGCCGATACCGGTAGGTAAATTCTACCATATCTTTGTACGAGTGCATTCCGCCCAAATCCATAAAACCATGCTCTCCCCAAACCATCAGCGGTACTTTTTTCTCTACGGCAACTCGGATAGGGTACGTGAAGATACCCGCATGGGCATGCCAGTTCATATCCCCCATTAGGTGCTGACAAACGCGGTTCATTTTTTTGAGTAACCCTATGCTCGGCGTAAAGAAGACATGATCTACGTTGAAAACCTCACGCATATTATGCAGGTTTTTAAGTCCTGTCTTTGTGTAGTTATTTCCGTGATATGTAACCAGCAAAGGATTCAACCCGCGCTCTTTGATAAGATGTATCTGCCAGTAACTATCCTTTCCACCGGATACCGGAATGATACAATCGTAATTACTACCATCGGTACGGTAGTCCTCGACAAGTTGGTCAAACATCCGTTGTCGCCGATCCCAGTTGATTTGTGTTTTTTCGTCGGATGTTTGGCAACCTGAGCAAATACCGTCTTCATTAAACGACAAAGGTACTGCCGAGCTAGAAGGGTAGGTACAGGATTTACAGTAGAAAACTTGTGGCTTTGCTATCATGGTCTAAAGTTTAGTCCTTTGGCTATAAGTTGTTTTTTGCTGCGCGGATAACTATTTTCTGTAAAATGGAACATATTACCAGCAGCAACGCCAGATATGGATTCCAGTTGTGCCAGTTCCATAAAATCAAAGGTCTCCATAGCTCCTCCGCAGGCAATTACCGGAATATTGAACAAAGGTAACATCTTTTGGATAGATGCCATATCGTATCCCTCTCCGGTGCCATCGCGATCAATAGAAGTAAGAAGCACCTCGCCGCAGCCCACTTCCTGTACATAGGCGGCTATTTCTTCGGCTGATGCAGGTAGCTTTTCTTTCCCGTAATTATAGTAAAAAGTAATTTTTCCGTGTTCTACCCGATAGTCTAGTGCCGCAACGATCGCCTGTGCCCCAAAATGCTCAACAGCGCGGCGCACTGCGCCCGAGTCAGTATGTAGCATCGTATTAAGTACCACCTTATCAGCACCACTATTCAGATAATGAGCAATGGTATCATACTCCCGAATTCCACCACCAAAAGTAAGCGGCATAAAACACTCCCTCGAAATCAGATGTAGAATGTCGTCGATTGAGCGAATACGTTGTATCCGATGGTCATCGCGACGACTATCGTAGGTCTTGGTGCGTGAAATATCAATATAAACCAATTCGTCAATGTTCCACTGATTGTAGCGTTGGACTTCATTGACTACATTTCCAATGATTTTATGCTGTGAAAAGGTTTCGCTTCTGACGATTAACCCATTCATAATATAAAGTACCGGAATGAGGCGTTTTTTCAGCATAGCACCTGTTTGAGTAAGTTTAATCCGAGTTGTTGACTCTTTTCGGGATGAAATTGGAAGCCAAAGATGTTGGCACCACGTCGAACGCCAGCACAAAAAGAAATGCCGTATTGGGCTTCAAATAAGATGTCTTCGCTGGCAGCAGGTACGGCGTAGAATGAATGCACAAAGTAATAATCACCTGTAAACGCTTTGAAAGTCTCGTCCTTTGTTGTTACATCGTTCCAGCCCATGTGCGGAACTTGTAGATCGGTTTTTGCTTTAAAAGGACAAACCGAACCAGGAATGATATTTAGCCCTGTGGTTTTTCCGAACTCACTACTCTGACTAAAAAGTAGTTGCATCCCCAAGCAAATGCCAACCAGTGTTTTGCCCGATTTGACTGACTCACGAAGTGCTACGTCCAGTCCCTTTTCCCGAAGTCGTTGCATGGCATCCGGAAAAGCGCCCACACCAGGAAGTACCAATCTCGGGTAGGCGGCCAAATCTTCGGCCTCACCCACTAATCTGGCTTCGTAGCCAAGATACTGTATCGCATTCTGTAGTGAGGTAATATTACCCATACCGTAATCTACAATCGCTAATTCTTTCTTTTGCATTCTTCTTACTCCCTTTGTGATGTGTACATAGCGGAAGCCAGCAACGCGTGATCCGCCCTCAAAATGGGTACATTTTTTACGACCGGATAAAATAAAAATGAATCTTCCGAAAAATAACCTTCTTCCTGAGATGCAAGCATCGTTTTTGCCCTTGGGCAGGCATATTTTTGCTCGGGAAGCGTAGCGGTTCTCACCGTAGGTTTCTGCAATACGAGTGCCGCGGTAGGGTTCTGCGGATTCATTGCTGCACTGAGCGGCTGATGATAAAGTACTTTAAAACCAGCCTCCCGAGCTACCTGATCCAAATGCTTAACGTAGCCTTTTTCCGTAATACGTTGCTTGCCGACGGTATCAGCAAAAGCGTAGGATGGTTCAAACAAAGCTACCGTATGAGCGCTGACCCGAAACAGTTCCCGCATGATTTGTAGCTCGTCACCACCGTTAGGCTCCAACGCGTGTGAGGTCATAATCAGATCAAAAGCCTCATCCACAAAGGGCATTTCTTGTAAGGAACCTACGCAAAGTTGAGTTTTTCCGTATTCGTGTGCCTCCAAAAACTGACGGGCGTACTGCAAACGCGACCAACTAATATCAAAACCATAGCGTACCGAAATTTTTTCTGGAAACGCCTCCAGAAAAGGAACCAAAGTAACCGCTTCACCGACTCCTCCCTTTAGTAAAGCCTGCGGTCGGGGCATGAATCGGGCAACAATATCCGCCATTTCTTAGCAAATAGCCGCCTTACGCTCAAAATGCGCCGGATCCTGCATCGCCTGTACATAACTCCCCGCCTGTAAGTCGTAGGCGATCTCAACATGCCGCACGCGCTGCCGGAGAATCTCTGCCTCGGACTTTCCCTTCTGTAAACGGGACATGATATTTTCACCACGTTCGTAAGCCCCTTGTAGGGCTTTCATATTTTCATCCTGCTTCATAGCCATTAGATTATCAATCAGTTAATGTGTTCCCATTTGAGCGGTGTTCCTTTTTCCAGATCGTGGCGTACTACCTTATCTAATATATCAGGTAAATACTTTGGGTGCAATCCATAGCCTGGTCGAATTGAACGTACATTTTCCGGACTCAAACGCTCCCCCGCTTTTACGTCTTGGGTGATAAAAAGCGAACGCCCGTACTCGCGGCTGCGCTTGCTTTTTTGGCTCAACTCATACGTAACTTCTCCGAGTGCCTGCTCGGCCGCCCGAACGCCCTGCACCATGGCAGCAAACTGATCGGGAGTGAGCGAAAAAGAGGCATCCGGTCCGCCGATCTCTCGGTCTAAAATAAAATGCTTCTCGATCACCCGTGCCCCGAGTGCTACGGCCGCAATCGGCACGGCTACTTCCAGCGTATGATCAGAAAGACCTACTAAGGTGTCAAAAGTTTCCGCCATATTCGGAATGGTGCGCAGGTTGGCCTCCTCAACCGGAGCGGGATAACTCGACGTACATTTAAGCAAAATAATCTGCTCATTGCCAGCGGCTTTGCAGGTGCGGATCACAGCCTGAATATCTCCGGCTTCAGCGATACCCGTTGAAATAATCATTGGTTTGCCCTTAGCGGCCGTATAGGCAATTAAGGGAAGATCGTGAATCTCGAAAGAAGCAATTTTGTAGGCCGGAACATCCATCTGTTCCAAAAAGTCCACCGCCGTAGGGTCAAAAGGCGAAGAAAAACAGACCAAGCCGATATCCTCAGCCATCTGCTTCAGTTTGGGTTGCCACTCCCAAGGGGTGTAGGCTTGCTGGTAGAGTTTGTAAAATGTTGTCCCATCCCATATCGTCCCCTGGTTGAGCCGAAAATGAGGCTTATCAGAGTCCAGCGTGATCGTATCGGCAGTATAGGTTTGCAGCTTGATGGCATCGGCACCAGCTTCTTTTGCCGCCCGAACGGTTTTGGCGGCAACTTCAAAATCGTGGTTGTGGTTTGCCGAAAGTTCGGCGATGATGAAAGACTTATGATCTTGCCCTATAATTAGGTTTTCGATTTTGATGTCTTGCATGGTAAACGATTCAAGAATAAATATTTTGAAGTAAAAAGGGTTTTAATTTCAGCCATTCCGATTTAAGCATAGCCATAGACACAACATCGTGATAGGTATTGTTTTTTAAAATATGCTGTCTAAAATAACCTTCTCGTCTAAAGCCAAACTTTTCGTGCATTTTAATGACGGCATCATTTGACACAAATACTTCGCATAAAAGTTTGTTATACTGCATATCGTCAAATACCATTTTTAGCATATTAAATTCAACTTTTTTTCCTACCCCCTGTCCTCTGACAGAAGTGTCGCCGAGATAAAATCCCCAATATGTAGTTTTGAAATTATCTTTAATGTTATAAAGGTTTGCTACTCCCAATTTTTTATCTTTGTGGATAATTAGCCAGTATTTTTGGGTAAAATCTTTTTTTACGCTTTCAAACCATTGTTTTTGTCTTTCTTCTGAAATTTCAGAATCTGTGTACATATATTGAGAAACTTCTTCTGAATTTCGCCAATTCCTTACCAACTCAATATCTTCATATTGTAAAGGTTTTAGGATAATGTCTTTGTCTTTCATCACAAAGCAGTAAATATTTTGTTAATTCTAATAATCTGTTTTCCGTCTATTAGTCTCGTGGGTTTTTGATGCACATGGCTTTGGAGAATTACATCAAAATCAAGCATAGTAAAATTCTGAACATTAACTATTTGATTCTCTGATAGAAACTTTGCAAAATTCTTTTGATTTTCTGCATACCAACCCGTAATCATATGCATACCTGTAGCCAAAGCCTCATACGCAATCCCACTGGCGGGTACAATCGCCAACTGGCAGCGCAGCATCAAATCGCACATTTCTTGGGCGTTGAGATTTTGATGTAGATGTACAGCACTATGCACTTTGGCAAAGTTAGTAAAACCCTCGTAGAATGGAAATGCCGCACCCAAAACCACATGAATTTCTTTGAATTGCGAACTTTTTAAGCACGCCTCCGTAGCTTTTTGGCTCAGGTTATGAATATCCGAGCCACCAAAACAAATCAAGACGTTTTCTATTTTTTCAATATTGCGTCCGCCCTGTGCGGCTAATTTTTCTGCTGCCTCCAAAAACGGATGGCGCAGCAGGGCATATTCCAAACCCAAGCAAAGTTTGGTGTACGGCTCGCAACTGTACGCTGTTTCCGAAACGCCCCCCGCATGATTGATAACTACATCAGCCACAAAATGCCAAGCGTGCATATCGTCTATACAGACTACTTTCAGCCCTGCGGTTTTCAGCATTTTTTGGTATTCGGTCTGGGTTTGGTAGTGGTCTAATACGATGACTTGCTTTTTTTCTAGCACTTCAGTTACCAAAAAACGGGCTTCGGTCAAGAAGTCTGTAGTTTGAGGCAGCGAGATGAGCTTGAAGTGCGGCTCAATTTGCGCTTTTATAGCCGTAGATGGGTTTTGCACCAAAAACACACAATCAAACTCCTCACGCAGCATATCGGCCAAGGCCAGGCAGCGGGTGATGTGCCCCAGCCCGATTTGGGTGTTGCCGTCGGCGCGGAAGAAGATATGAGGTTTTTGTGTCATGTGCCACTATTTTTTCTGTAAAAACTGATATTTCATTTCAGCAATCTGCCAGTCTTCTGGCTCGTCGATGTCCTGTACTTCCGTTTGCGGGACTTCCAAAATACCGCTGTTTTCGGTAAACAATCGTTTTTCACGCTTGAGTGCCTCAGGCCGAAACCAATAAAGCTGCCCGGCATCGTGATACGTTGGCTCTAAGTCTTGGGAGCGTTTGGATTGATTTTCTGGCCAGATCATCTCTACTCTTCCTGTATCTGTTTGGCGCAAAGCTCGTTGGATCGGATACGAAAACTGTGTAGCCGTAAAGACAGTATCAAAACCACCTTCTTTCACCTTTTGGTAGGCGCGTCTTAGTTTTTCGGGTGTAATAAACGGTGCGGTTGCGTAAAGGCAACATCCGTAAGAAAAGGTTTCGCCTCGATTGAGGTAATTTTCGATGACTTCGAGCAAAGCCGCTGCCGTTCCTGCGGTATCATTGGCGTTTTCAGCACTACGTAAAAAAGGAATACTTGCGCCATACTTCTTTCCAAATTCTGCAATCTCAGGATCATCCGTAGAAACCATCACGGTCTCAAAAAGTCTGCTTTCCAAGGCCACCTCGACTGAGTAAGCAAGAATCGGCTTTCCCAGAAAGTCTTTGATATTTTTACGCGGAATGCGTTTGCTGCCCCCTCGTGCGGGAATAATAGCTATGCGTTTTTGCTCCATATCATGACTTTTTCAATCACATACGTCTGCTCCGCTTCACTGAGCGTTGGATACATCGGTAAACTGAGGCATTGTTCATAGTAATTCTCCGCCTCTGGGAAATCCCCTTTTCTGAATCCATACTTTTCGTAGTAGGGCATCATGTGAACAGGAACATAATGTACTTGTGCAAAAATACCATTTTCACGTAGATAATCGTAAAGCTCCTTCCGTTTTTCGGTCAAAATGACGTAAAGATGATAGGCGTTTCCTTCTTGGTAAGGTGTGAGCGGCTTTATGCTTGTCTTGGCAAAAGCTTCGGCATATCGTTGCGCAATTTTATGGCGTTTCTTGAGGTTTTCGTCGGCGCGTTGAAGTTGAGAAAGCCCCAAACTCGCCTGAATATCAGAAAGCCGATAGTTATATCCTAAATCTTGCATTTCGTAGTACCATCCGCCGTGGCTTTCTTCCAGAAGGTGATCGGGGTCACGGGTTATGCCGTGTGTTCTGAATACTTGAATTTTATCAAAAAGGTCTTTTCGCCGAGTCGTAACCATCCCTCCTTCGCCACAAGCAATGTGTTTGACAGGATGAAACGAGAAAATAGCCAAATCAGCATACGCACCACTCCCGCAGTATTGCTTTTCGCCTTTTGAGTCAATGAAGGAACCGCCCGGTGCGTGGCAGGAGTCTTCAACCAACCAGAGCCCGTACTGGTCAGCTAGTCTTCTGAAAGCCTCCATATCAACGGGTTTACCCGCAAAATCCACAGGGATAATACCCGAGAAGAAGCCCTCAGGCTTGTTTTCGATAAGTTCACGAACAGCTTCTAAGTCCAAAAGCCCTGTTTTGGGATCAATGTCAGCAAACCAAACCGTTCCACCGCAATAACGTATGCAGTTTGCCGAAGCAGAAAAGGTAATCGGTGAGGTAATCACATTGGTATTTCTGGTCACGCCTAACGCCATTGTGCAGAGGTGTAAGGCTGCCGTGCCATTAGCGACCGCCGAGGCATACGCTGCCTTAACGTATTTGGCAAAAGCGTGTTCAAATTCTTGAATTTTCGGGCCTTGGGTCAGGAAGTCATGACTTAGGGTTTCGAGTACTGCGGCTTTATCTGCCTCTGAGATGTATTGTCTGCCGTAGGGGATTTTCATATCACAAAATTAGGGTCAACGTGTGTTTTGATAAGCTCTCGAAGCGTTTCAACACTCAGCCACTCGGAGTTTTCTCCTGAGATATATGAAAAGCCTTCAGGGACTGGCTTAGCTTGGTAAGCCTCCATAAAACGCTGACGGTTTTCTTCAAAACTTTGGAAGGGTGGTGTGGGTGTGATGATATAATGTGCTGGTGTTTCGATGGTATTGAGCGCATCGGTTTCTGTTACCATAGCTTCGTGTATCTTTTCACCGGGACGAACGCCCACAATCGGGCGCTCGCATTCAGGACCAATCGCCTCGGCAAGTTCAGTGACGCGATAAGAGGGGATTTTTGGGATAAAAACCTCTCCTCCTATCGTTTTTTCTAATGCAAAGAAGACCAACTCTACCCCTTCCTTCAAAGAGATATTGAACCTTGTCATCTCGGGATGCGTGATCGGTAAGCGTCCTTCTTTTTTCTTTTTAAGGAAGAAGGGAATGACCGAACCCCGCGATCCCATCACGTTGCCATAACGGACAACGGCAAGGCGTAAATTCCGACCTCCAAGGACGTTATTGCCAGCAATAAAAAGTTTATCCGAGCAGAGTTTTGTGGCTCCATAAAGGTTGATAGGTCCTGCGGCTTTATCCGTTGAGAGTGCAATAACCCGCTCTACTTTACAGGAAAGCGCAGCTTCGATTACGTTTTGCGCGCCTAAAACATTTGTTTTGATACACTCGAAAGGATTATACTCAGCGGCGGGTACTTGTTTGAGCGCGGCGGCATGAATGATGACATCTACGCTT
Organism: uncultured Cytophagales bacterium; assembly: GCA_964570645.1. GTDB lineage: Bacteria > Bacteroidota > Bacteroidia > Cytophagales > Bernardetiaceae > DAISIL01. Next base: position 10,551 of record CAZNAK010000008.1, read on the forward strand.
TCACAGGCGCGTTTAAGACGTTCTCCATCCCTTACGTCCCCAATGAAATAACGCATAGCGCGATACTTCTTCGGTGAAAACTGCTGCTGCATTTCAAACTGCTTGAGTTCGTCTCTTGAGTAAATGATAAGCCTTTTGACTTCGGGATAGCGTTCCAGTACCATGGATACGAACTTCTTTCCGAACGACCCCGTTCCTCCCGTAATTAAAACTGATTTTCCGTTAAGCACTCTCGTTATTTTTTTAATCGAATCATGGTTAATAAATGCTGCCTTGTTCCTGATCGGATAAAAGCAATGCCTACGTGCCCGACAAACATGGACAGGTAGGTAGATAAAATCGCGCCTTCAATTCCAAACGCTGGAATCAAGATTAAGTTAGCCAGAGTATTGACTACCGCAGAAGTCAGCGCAATCATGACAATGTCATTATAACGCCGTTCGGCAACCAAAAAGAACCCTTTGACCATACCAAATAACAGAATAACGTAATAACCGCTGTAAAGTATCAGTAGCCGTCCGGCTTCCTCAAACGCCATTCCGTACACCAAAGTCATGGCAAACTTCCCTGATAAGATGAGCAAAAAGATCAATCCGAGGGCAAGCCACGTCATTTTGATATACAAAGAACGCATTTTTTTATTGAACAAGTCCTCTGAGTTCTTTTTGGCTTCCAATATATTAGGAAGAACAGAACGGCGGATGATCTCTGTCACGAAAGCAAAGATCAAAATCACCTGAAAGGCTTTAGCGTACTGCCCTAGCGCAGCTTTTCCCAGAAGAGGCTCGATCATCGTTTGGTCTATATACCCTTGAATAGAACCTCCGATAGAAATTAGAGCTATCTTGGAGCCGTATATCAGAAAATATCGTAGCCACTTTTTGGTCGGTAGCGCGAGTCGAATGGAAAAACGCTGCTTGACAACAAGCATAAAAATAGCCGCTAACGCAAGCTCAAAGGTGTAAATCGCCCCAAAATAGACCAAAGGAAGTT
>CAZNAK010000008.1:11553-12353 GCA_964570645.1 uncultured Cytophagales bacterium
GCCAGATACCCACAATCTTGAGTATTGCGGCAACTAGGAAAGCAATCGCGTCAGCAATAACGGTAGGATGATTTTTCGTCTCGGCAGAAAGTTTAAAACTGATCACCCGCAGCGGCTGAAAAAATATAGAAAGCCCCACCATCACGATTAGAACTTGATCCGCAGGACTACCTGACTTAATTCCAAAGACTACCACGATTAGTAATCCCAAAAAACCTAGTCCCGCCCCAAAAGCTCTTAGTAGCATCGTGCTGCTCAGAATTTGTGGACTCTCTTCGGGATGAAGGTTAAGCTCACGAACGACGAGTCCTTCTATTGCTTTTAACGAGAGAGAGGAAGCCAACATCAGCATTGAGGTCGCGTAAGCCAAGGCTCCTACCCGCTCAGGGCCAAGATAACGCGTCACATACGCCCCTACGGCAAGGTTGATGAGCATCTTCCCGACGTGCAGCCCCGTAAGCCAACTCATGCTGGCAAGAATTTTACGGAGATACTCGCGCTCGGCGAGGTAAGATTTTATCTTTTGATAGAACAAAACTATTTATATTCTATGGTTTACTGCCGTTTTTAAGCCGTTGTCTGCATCCCCACAGACGACTATCACCTACCCTACCATTACTTCCAAAAACGGCAAGTCACCGTATTTTTGGGCGACCGCTTTTACTTGGTCTGCGGTTACAGCGCGCCACTTTGGAATAATTTGGTCGTAATAATTTTCTGGAAGAGAGAGCCTTCGTAAGTTTCTGTATTTCTCGGTGACGGCAAAGGGTGTAGCAAAGTCACTGACAAACGAACCCGCC
>CAZNAK010000008.1:12363-17741 GCA_964570645.1 uncultured Cytophagales bacterium
GTAATTTAGTACCCGTTCAAGTTCCTCGGTGGGAACGGTTTCTGTTTGCAGCTTTTGGAGTTCAACAAACAGCTCATTTCGGGCTAACTCGCGTTGGTCTTTCTTAACATCGGCACCGATAAACCACAACGCTGGCTGGTTTCGGAGCGTCTGTACGCGCGAGAACACGCCGTACGTAAGTCCTTTTTCTTCGCGTAAGTTTTGCATGAGCCGAGAGCCAAAATATCCGCCAAAGATTTCGTTCATCACCTGTATGGCTGCATAATCTTCATGTCCATTCTCCACCAGAAATCGCCCTAAGCGCATCGTCGTCTGCATGGCATGTTCTCTTTCCAGATAAATTCGGTCATAACGCGGAGTAGCCTCAGGAACGGCCACCTTAGGAGGTGATTTAAGCTCGTGCTGCCCAAAATATTGGTCGATGAGTTGAGGGATTTCTTCGTCAAAAACGCCCGTTAAGAACCACTCAGCGGGGCGGTGATCCACAAAATCCGCAAAAAATGCTTTTAGCGTATCGGCTTTAAGTTGAACGATCTGCTCAGTATCCCAGACTTTTCCACTCGGATGTGTATCTCCGTAGAGGTTACGCCGAAACTCCTCAGAGGCGACAAAACTACTTTTCTGCCGATTCACCTGAAGTTGCTGCGCCTGAAGTTGTAAGAGCTGTTTGAGCCGCTTTTCTGGAAAAGTCGAGTCAAAGATAAGTTCGCGTAATAGCTTGAGCAGGGGTTCTAGAAATCGAGGTAGGCAAAAGAGTTCAATTTCAAGAAAATGGGAATTTGCCTGTATGTCAAGGTACGCGCCATGCTGTGCGATAAGGTCTGAAATCGCCTGATAATCCCGTTTGGAAGTGCCCTGAGAAAGCATCTTGGCGGTAAACGAAGCTACTGCTGCCGTTTTTTCCTGTTGTTTTCCTGCCTCAAAGCTTGCCTGTAATGCCACAACAGGCTGGGTGTTGGTCTGCCAAACAAATAGCGGCTGACCGTTTTTGAGGTAACGTTTTTCGGGTTTGGGAAGTGTATATTCGGTAACAGGGCGGAACGGCGGGGCTTGTGTGCGATCTAAGATCATAAATAAGGATATTTTGTGTATACTCATGCAAGTTCAGGAAAAAAGGGAGACCTGTCACGGTTTCCATAGAGTTTTATCTGTATTTTTGCAGCTATGAACTTCTTGATTCGACGCTACGCCCTATTTTTTATTGTCTTTTTAGGTACGCACGCGCTTTACGCGCAGGAACAAAAAAATCCACAGCTTCGTACGCCACGTCAAACCATCACAACGCACTTGCTTTTTCTCCAGCCTGAATATCAGGAAGGAGAGCAGGCGGAAAAGTACCTTGGCTATTCTGCTAGGGCATTGCGTAATCCGAGCCTTGAGCGTTCTATGCGTAAGGAATTGCCCACTTTAGCCGTTCAGCTAAAGGAAGTTATGGACGGGTTGGGGCAGTATATTGCTCTCGAAGACCTTCCAGACGACCCAAACTATCAGGACACGACGCGGCAAAACCCAAACGAGTACTTGTTGTTTTCGCACGAAGGCACAGAGGTTTATCTGGAAAAAGTCGGGCGAAACTGGTACTACTCCGTTGAAACTGTCGAGGCGCTTGCCTCCCTTCATGCTTCGGTGTTTATCGTGGACTTAGAACGGATGTTAAACGAGTTGGGTGTACCCGGGGCGTACCATCAGGCTTCCAAAATTGGTATATTTTTACTCGGAACGGTACTGACCTACCTTTTATTTACCCTGATTTTTTATCGCTTCCTGAAGCAGCTTGCCAAGCGGTTTGGCTACTTGGAAGAAGCCGAGAAGCTCTTAGGACCTGTTGCTCGTCCCATTTCCATTTTTGTGACGCTGCTGCTGATGAAAGCACTCTTACCCACACTAGGTATTCCGCCACAGATTTCATCGGGGATTATTTTAGTCTTCAAATTCGTTATTCCCCTCTTTGGAGTCCTTGTAGCTTATCGCTTAGTTGGAGTATTGGGTCATGTCTTTGGTCGTGTTACGAAACGTACCGCCAATACACTGGACGATCAGTTAGTTCCTCTTTTGGTCAAAACGTTCAAAGTTGTCGTCGTAATTGTTGGTGCATTGAGCATTTTGCAATCGCTGGGCGTAGATACAGATCGGTTTTGGACAGGGATCTCAATCGGTGGACTTGCCTTTGCCCTAGCCGCACAGGACACCATCAAAAACTTTTTTGGTTCAGTGATGATCTTTGTAGATCGCCCCTTTCAGATCGGGGATTGGATCGTGACAGTAGATGATGTAAACGGTACGGTAGAAGAAATTGGTTTCCGTTCTACGCGCATACGAACTTTTGAGGATGCAGTTACCTCTATTCCTAACGGAAAACTAGCCGACGCTACGGTACGAAATATGGGGCTGAGACGACAACGCCGCTTCCTGACCACCATAGGAATTACCTATGATACACCGCCGCACCTCATTGAAGCCTACGTCAAAGGGCTACGTCGCATTGCCAACGAGCACCCTTCGATATTACCGAATACGCATCGCATTCACTTTAATTCCATGGGGGATTTCTCACTGAATATTCTAATTTATGCCTACCTTCATGTAAAGGACTATGATCATGAGCTAATTGCTAAAGAAGAGCTTTATTTTCACTTCGTAGAACTTGCCGAGCACCTAGGGATCCGTTTTGCTTTCCCGACACAGACCTTGCACGTAGAGGAGGTACCAGGACAACAAGCTCTTACGCCAATCTACACCGAAACAGAGCAAGAGTTTAACAATAAGCTCGATTCTTTCTTTGCGAACGCGAATATTCGTCATCGCTCCAAAGAAGAACTAGGGCAGCTTGACCATGATCTTAATCATCCGGGTGCGGGTGCATAACGGTTAGATAGTATGCAAAAAGTTACCGCAATCATTCCCTGTTTCAACGAGGAAAAAAATATCCGAAAAGCCTTAGAGTCCGTCCGTTGGGCAGATGAGGTTATGGTCGTCGATTCTTTTAGTACCGACAATACGCTGGATATTGCGCGCGAATTTACCGACGTAATCCTTCAACGCGAATATGAAAACTCCGCTAGCCAGAAAAACTGGGCGATTCCGCAGGCAAAGCACGATTGGATTATTCTGCTTGATGCCGATGAGTGGGCAACCCCCGAGTTAGAAGCCGAAGTCAAGCAGATACTAACAAATCCTCAAAAAGATGCGTATTGGATTTACCGGCAGAACTATTTTATGGGAGAAAAAATCCGATATAGTGGCTGGCAAAATGATCGCGTGGTACGTCTTTTTCGGCGGTCATGTCGCTATGAGCCGCTGCACGTTCATGCCGAGGTGATCACGAAGGGGATTGAAGTGGGAGTTTTGAAGCACAAACTTCAACACAATACTTTTAAAAGCACCGCGAACTATCTCAAAAAGCTCGAACGCTACGGTGACTGGGCGGCCCGTGATTACGCTAAAAACATGCAGCGAGTAGGTTTTTTTCACCTTCTAGTTAAGCCTTTTGTCCGCTTTTTGAAGCATTATGTCCTCAAGTTGGGTATTTTGGATGGAAGAGTGGGTTTTATCATTAGTGCGCTGGCAGCTTGGAGCGTATTTCTGCGCTATTTTAAGCTGATGGAGCTAAGACTGAAAAAATAAGATATGCACGTTCATAAAGTCGAGGCTCATCGGCACGCCAAATTTCTGGAAGAGCAACGCGAAGACCCCGTTACGGGAGACTTGATTCAGGCGGGAGATAGCGTCGTATTTTGTGCGGGTTGTAAGTCGGCATTTTTGGCAGATTCATGGGAGTATCTTGGTGAGCAACACTGTGGCGATACCGAGACCTTAACAGAGTTCCCACAAACGATGTCACTAAGTATCCGTTGGGAGCTGGAAAGCTTGCTGTATGGAGAAGATAGCAGTAAGTTACTACCTAAGGTAAACCAGTCGGCGGCTACTTTCATTATGGTCAGTATGATGGTGATGAATGGATTGTTCTTTGGTGTTCTTGCCGTGACCGCACTTCTAACAGGGACAGTTTTTGGCGTAATTTCAGCTTTGGTGTCGGGTTCATTGGTGTTTGAATCCTTTCGGCGTTCGTTGATGGCAATTCGTAACCTCGTCCAGCTTAATATTTATCGCAATGGCTTTGAGCTAGACTATTTTGTCAGACAGGAACACTTTCGTTTTAGTCAAGCCGAGCGCATTCAGTTTAAAGGCAAACAAAAGTGGTATCAAGCAAACTGGCTGGAAGTCTATTTTAAGGGGAGTGATAAGCCCAAGCGCATTCGTATCCCTAGTGAGTTTTCCGCAATAAAAACGCTCTTTTGGTCACTCGGAAGCATTACCAAGTATGTTCCTGTAAAAATCACGACCCAAAATGAAGAACAGCAGAGTTATCTACACTTTTTGCGTAGTAAAATGGGCTTTGATATTTAAACCTCAACGAAGTCGTGCGTTATTGCGTTACTCGTAGGCAACTTCTTCAACTAATTATGCGTGATAGAGCTTTTTATATCAGTCGTGCCATCCGTGGCTTTTTGAGTCTGCTTATCTTCGGACAAATTTTTAAACTTATGCACTGGCCAGGAGCTGGAGTACTTGAACTGATCGGTGCCCTAGGACTAGCTGTAGCGTACGGAATGCAATTTTTTGACCTTTCCAAACGCAAAGTTTTGGATACCATGCGTTTCATTGCGGTTTTGATACTTCTGTTTAACGTTTTATTACGACGGTTTGCCTTTGTTCCAGAACGTCAGCTTATTGTGGATTTTGGGGTGTACGTTGTACTTGCCCTATTGGGCTTTATGGAAATGCTTTTTTGGTACTTCAGAAAACGTGATGCAGAGCGTGAGGATTTACTAGACGAAGATTTGATCCATAAACCCTGATAACACAACCATTTTACGGCTTTCAAGTTAACCCATAAACAGAAGCCCTATGAACGTTGCCATTGCAGACTCGTGGAAAGCTCGCCTCGAGTCAGAGTTTAAGAAGCCTTATTTTCAAACCTTGGTCACTTTTATTAAGTCTGATATCAAGCACCACACGATTTACCCACCCGGAAAGCTTATTTTTAACGCTTTTTCAAAATGTTCTTTTGACGATACAAAAGTAGTAATCCTCGGGCAAGACCCTTACCACGGGCCAGGACAGGCAAACGGATTGGCTTTTTCGGTAGCGGACGGTGTACCTATTCCCCCTTCGCTCAAAAATATATTTAAGGAAATTCACGAAGATCTCGGAAAACCTGTTCCAAATACGGGTAACCTAGAACGCTGGGCAACCCAAGGCGTACTCTTACTCAACTCTGTCTTAACGGTGCGGGCAAGAACGGCAGCCTCACACAAAAACAAGGGATGGGAAAAGTTCACCGATGCGGTCATTCGGATATTATCTGAGGAAAAAGA
>CAZNAK010000009.1:0-16752 GCA_964570645.1 uncultured Cytophagales bacterium
TTTTAGCCGTATCTCGCCAGAGTTATTTCAGTTTGCCGGAACCGACTCTCCTTTTGACTGGCAGGGGTCAGAAGAAACCCGCATTGACCTGCCTACACAAATTCGCGCTGGTGTGAGTTATGAGTTCTTTAAGACTGCCCATATTGGAGTAGATGTTATTTTACCACAAAACAGTGCGCCAGGCAACTTAGACGAGCCTTTTTACGCTATCGGTGCGGATTATCGGCTTACGCGAACTATTCGCATCTCGTCGGGCTTCAATTTGGGTGGGAATAATAGAAGCGCGTTCAATATTCCATTTGGTATAACCTACACCAACCCACGCGGATTTTTTGAGACAGGCATCGCTACCCGTGACATCAACACGTACGTTACGGACTTAGGAGACGGAGCAGTACTCTCGTTGGCAGCAGCGTTTTTGCGGGTAAAAATTTAGTTTAGTCGCTTCTGCTTTTTATCTAATTTGATTTCTTGTACCTCTTCACGAAGCTGCTCAAAAGCTTCCCGAAGGTCATCTACGCTAGTTTGCGAGTCAGGAATCTCGCGACTGATGTAAGCGACAAATCGCCAGACCTCCTGCACCTCATCTACTGAAATCTCGTAAGGCGAGTAATGAATATTTGAGGACTTGAGTAGCAACGTACCGCGCTTTTCGATGCGATTATGAACGTTTTTCAAAACCACGCCGTCATTCCTTGAGACGACTACACACGTTCCGCCCTCTCGAACGGTCTCCCAGTCCTCCGTATATTCTCCGATGACAATAGAACCCGAGGGGATCGGTAACATGGAGTCACCCGCAATCTCAAAGGCGCGATAGGTACGGTCTTTAGCCAGAAACGGCAGACGGTATTTGGGTAGGTCTCGGATGTACTCGGGGTCTGCATACCCCCGCGTATAACCTGCCGATGCTTTTTCGGTGACAAATTCGATATTTTCTTGCCCTTCCTCATCTACGGTAATGGAAAGTACCCGCGTTTCTTTTCCTTTCGCGTGTTTTTTCTGCTTACGATGTTTAAGGTGTTTGTCTAGCTCTACGCGCCGCAAGTCCATTTCGAGTAAATCACCCAAAGGGACTCGAAAAAATTCAGCGATAGTTTTGAGCGTGGCAAACTTGGGTTCGGAGCGTCCCTCTTCGTAAGCAGCAAGTGAACTACGGGTCAAACCCAACTCTTTAGCGAGGGCTACCTGCGTGAGCCTCTTCTCTTTACGCAGAAATTTAAGGTTTTGGCTAAAAATCATATCAGAATTTTGCTAAAAATTTTGTCTTTATCCCGATCTTTTCCGTAGCTTTGCTATCAAATCGAGCATTTGCTTACAAAGTAAACGATTTTTCTCTACAAAACCTAACAATTATGAAACATGGATTAAAACATCTCTGGAAGCGCGTACGCCAAATGGTGTATGTCTCGTATGAGCGATCAAAGTACCTACCCGAGTCAAACAGTGTGCTACTCATCGGGGAGGGGAATGCCAATCACAAAGCCGAAGTTTGGGAGAATCCGCGCGTCAGGACTGCCAAAGCAGGCGCAAAAGTGCATTGTGTCAACCTACTTGTTGGAAAGCTAATCGTAGTAGAGGAGCCAGCTCTACTACTAGATGGGTGATCCCAAAAGTTCCGAAAGCAGGTCTGTTCGTCACCTTGCCTTAGGAACGAACGCACCTTTTCCTATTCGATGAAGACGAACATCCTACTCTTTTCAGAAAACGAACTTCTTCACGATCAAAAATACTTTTTTAGACATGGTACCTGCTATTCGACTTTTCTGGCATACTGCCAACCCTCGCCGCCTCCAGTTCAGCCTGCGGCTCGGCGACTCCATTTACACATTTTTGTTTGTCATCAACGACAGGCTACTCGTTTTTGTGATCGGCATCATGGCCGTCACTATCATGTTTCAAGTCTTTCAGCCACGCATAGGCAGTCAAGTAAATAACTTTTACAGTGTTTCGGCGGAAGGATTAAACCCAGAGGACTTTGGGGAAGATGCCCTCGGCTACACGATTGCCTACTTTGACGAGTTTGAGAGTGAGGCTGAGCTTTCGGGCAAACTTGAGGATAAGTTTTTGGTAAGGAAGCAATTACTTGTCACACGTTATTTGCTCGAACACAAAGTTTCGCGTTTAGACCAACTCAAAAGTGAAGACCTTTTGAAGCTTAATGGTCAGATCAGCAACCTTTTTAAGGGGATCGTTCTCAAGAATATCCCCGTAGAAAGTCATGTTTTTGACTTCTTCACCGACACAACCTCACTCCGAATGCTCGAAACCTCACTGATGGAACAAGCAAAGTATCATGTACCTGCCTCCATTAAGCTAGCACAAGCAGCACTTGAGACAGCCTACGGAAGACGCGTCATCAACAATAACTACTTTGGCATCAAAGATAAAAAGCAAGCCATAAAACCCATCACTACGACGGAGTATTATACTGCACGTGAGTTACAACACAACCGCAGCAAGGTAATCTCCAAGAAAAAAGTCAAGGTGGGCGGTAAGACGTTATATAAATGCAAAGTCCGTGATCACTTTTCGGCGTATCAGACCGCTTGGGAGTCGTTTCGGGCGCACTCTAACTTTCTGCACCAAAACAAACGCTACACGCCGCTTTTTGCAAAGGGAAAAAACTACGAAGAGTGGGCCGATGCAATCGGATCCACCAAGTACGGCGGTGTAGGCTACGCTACGTCTCCAATTTATGGTCAATTACTTAAAAAAATCATTCGTAGATATAACTTACATTTATTAGATTACTAAAAACTGAACAGTACTATCCTGAATTTGTGTAAGAAAAGGCTCCAAAAACACTATTTTGGGGCTTTTTTATGCGTTTCTAAATTTACTAGCGGCTTACCAAACTTTTTAATTTTGCGCGCTGTTCTTCCTCTATATTGGTTGCAAAACTAACTCTATTTATGTATCTTTGTCTCCATCTATATCAAACCTAAAAGAAATAGTTTATCATGGATTTTTCAATATTGTTTCCGGCTATTGCTGCCTTTTCCATCATAATCCTTCTCTTGGTAATGGTGCTCCTTTTTGCGCAATCCAAGCTTGTGCAAAGTGGTGATGTAAAAATCATTATTAATGGAGATGAGAAGAACCCACGCACTGTTCCTGCGGGTACGACCTTGTTAGGAACGTTAGGTAGCGAAAAAATATTCCTGCCTTCTGCCTGTGGTGGTGGTGGTACTTGCGCGATGTGCAAATGTACCGTAGAAGAAGGCGGTGGAGACGTACTACCTACGGAGGTAGGACATCTGAGCCGAAAGGAACAGCAAGAGGGCGTGCGGTTGGCATGTCAAGTCAAGGTGAAACAGGATATGCGAATTAGCGTTCCTGAAGAGATTTTTGGTATCAAGAAGTGGGAATGTGAGGTCGTATCTAACTATAACGTTGCTACCTTTATTAAAGAATTTGTTGTAAAACTTCCTGAGGGTGAGACGCTTGAGTTTGAGTCAGGAGGATATATTCAGGTAGATGTACCACCCGTTACCTGCGACTTCAAGGATATGGATATTGCTCCACACCCAGATGATCCCGCAGGAAAAGATAAGTTTAAGCCTGACTGGGATAGTTTTGGACTTTGGGATCTCAAAATGGTCAACCCTGAGCCAATTTTCCGCGCCTACTCTATGGCTAACCACCCCGCCGAAGGTAATATTGTCATGTTGAATATTCGTATCGCCACTCCACCCTGGGATCGTGCAAACAATAAATGGATGGATGTAAACCCGGGTATTTGTTCGTCTTACGTGTTTACGCGCAAGCCAGGTGATAAAGTGATAATTTCGGGTCCTTATGGAGAGTTTTTCATTAAGGAAACAGATGCAGAAATGATTTATGTAGGTGGTGGTGCAGGTATGGCTCCATTGCGTTCACACATTTTCCACTTGTTCCACACACTAAAGACAGACCGTAAGGTAACATTCTACTACGGTGGTCGATCTTTGCGCGAGCTATTCTACACTGAAGATTTCCGCGAAATCGAGAAGGAGTTTCCAAACTTCAAATATGAAGTTGCACTCTCGGAGCCACTTCCAGAGGATAACTGGGATGGATATAAAGGTTTTATCCACCAAATGGTAATTGATAAGCATTTGAAGGATCACGAGGAGCCAGAAGAAATAGAGTTTTATTTCTGTGGACCGCCATTGATGAATGCCGCCGTCATCAAGATGTGCGAAGACTATGGTATTCCAGATGAAAATGTCTCCTTTGACGACTTCGGAGGATAAACTCCATATAAGTACGAAGAAAAACCGAATGGCAGCCGCTATTCGGTTTTTTTGTGAGTATAAACTTTTGAAACCAAAAAAAACAAGCACCTATGAGATTTTTTATCGACACCGCAGACCTCAGCGAAATTAAAGAAGCGCAGTCACTAGGCATCCTAGACGGCGTGACAACCAATCCATCACTAATGGCAAAAGTAGGTATCTCAGGAAAGGATGCCATTTTCAAACACTACAAAGCGATCTGTGACCTAGTGGACGGAGACGTAAGCGCAGAGGTTATTGCAACGGATTTTGAGGGCATTGTTCGCGAAGGCGAGGAGCTTGCGGAGATTGATCCTAAAATTATCGTGAAAGTACCCATGATTCGGGAAGGCGTTAAGGCCATTCATTATTTTACCAAAAACGATATCAAAACTAACTGTACGTTGGTTTTTTCGCCGATGCAAGCTGTGATTGCCGCCAAAGCAGGGGCAACTTACGTTTCTCCTTTCATCGGACGGCTTGACGATATCGCTACCGACGGGCTTGAGCTTATCGACCAAATCGTTACGATATTCGAGAACTACGCTTTTGGGACAGAAGTACTTGCTGCCTCTATCCGCCACACGATGCACATGGTGGCTTGCGCCGAGATGGGGGCAGACGTGGCAACACTTCCATACAACGTTATCAACGGCTTGATGAACCATCCACTCACTGATGCAGGACTAGCTAAATTCCTCAAAGATGCTGAGAGCTTAAAGCTGTGAGTTTTCACTTAAATAGCGAATAAGCCCTATTGAGAACTACTTTTTTGTGGTACGAAGCTCCTCCAAAGACCTTTTGATGTGCGGCTCTGCATCGACGAGCGCAGCCATACCATCAATGACCAAACGGATGGTATGGTCGCCGTCTAGCACGTACGTTACGCGTGAAGACATCCCTACAATCGGAAGTTGTGCTTTATACAAGCGGCTGATCTTACCGCTTTTATCTGCAAGAAGGTGAAAGGGTAAGTTATGCTTATCCCGAAAGCGATGGTGGGTTTCAAGATCATCACGACTAATGCCTAGAACTGTTACGTCAAGGTCGCGAAATGCTTCAAACTGGTCTCGGAATGTACACGCTTCTTTGGTGCAGACCGGAGAGAAATCCTTTGGATAAAAAAATAATACCAGCGGTTTTCCTTTGTGCTGAGAAAGTATAAAATCTTCGCCTGAGGTCGAAGGTAACGTAAAGTCAGGTGCCGTTGTGTTCTTGGGTAGAGCCATCAGAGTTGCGTTAAATGCGTAATAATATGTGCGTAATATTACGCTTTATATCGCTAAAAAGTTATTTTCACAAAAAACACTATGAAAATCATTGAATGCTCGCGCGATGCAATGCAATCTTGGGCAGAGTTTATCCCTACTCAAAAAAAAGTCGATTACCTTAACCAACTTCTGCGTGTAGGCTTTGATACACTGGACTTTGGAAGCTTTGTCTCCCCAAAAGCAATTCCCCAAATCCGAGATACCGCTCAAGTACTTGAGCAACTGGACTTGAGTCAAACCTCAACCAAGCTTTTGGTCATAGTAGCCAACTTGCGCGGGGCAGAAACAGCGATGCAGCATGAGGAAATCAAATATGTAGGCTTTCCTTTGTCCGTTTCTGAGACTTTTCAGCAGCGTAACACCCGAAAATCCATTGGAAAGGCCATCGAAGTAGTTCAAGAAATTCAAAATCTATGTCTTAAAAACGGTAAAAAACTCGTTGTCTATCTCTCCATGGGCTTTGGTAATCCTTATGGAGACCCTTACAATCAAGATATTATCAGTGCATTTGTCCGCATCATGCACAAGCTAGAGGTTGGGATTATTCAGCTTTCGGATACGATTGGTATCTCGAAGCCTAATTTGATCCGAGAGGTTTTTGGAGAGGTGCTACCACGTTTTCCGCACATGGAAATTGGTGCGCATTTTCACTCTACACCGCATACAGCCTATGAAAAAATCGAAGCAGCGTATCAGGCGGATTGTCGTCGGTTTGATGGGGCTATCCGAGGTTTTGGCGGATGCCCAATGGCAAAGGATGACCTCACGGGAAATATCGCCACCGAAACTATTCTACGCTTTTTGGATGACCAGAATGAAGATGTATCGCTTGATAAACAGGCATTTAATCAGGCAATAGCAACAAGCCACGAGATTTTTTTGCCAAATCAAGTGGTAAAGTAAGCGTGTCGTAAAAAAAGTTGGGTTTAACTTAGGGTTAATAAGCGGAAAAACTCACTAATATTTGGGTACAGAAGATTTATTTCCGTTTTTAATGTTCCAAAATTACAGAAAGGTGTGCCACAGCATATCTTGACCCAAAATTACTATGAATACACAACCTTTTGAAAACTGGCGCAACGACGGAAAGCCCTTTTTGGTTGCGGGACCATGCAGTGCTGAAACGGAAGAGCAACTCCTCGAAACCTGTAAACAACTCGTAAATAACGATAAAGTAGATGTCTTTCGGGCGGGAATTTGGAAACCACGCACACGCCCTAACTCCTTTGAGGGGGTAGGCGAAATCGGGCTAGAATGGTTTCGTAATGTCAAAAAAGAGCTTGGAAAGCCAATTACCACCGAAGTCGCCACTGCGGAGCACGTCGAGTTAGCTTTGAAATACGACGTTGACATTCTTTGGATTGGTGCGCGAAGTGCAACCAACCCGTTTACGGTACAAGAAATTGCGGATGCCCTGCAAGGTGTGGATGTCCCCGTGATCGTAAAAAATCCGATTAACCCAGACCTTGCCCTTTGGATGGGCGCGTTGGAGCGTATTAACTTAGCAGGAGTCACCAAGCTGGCGGCTTTGCATCGTGGATTTTCGTCGCTTGAAGAGAAAAAATACCGAAACTCTCCGATGTGGCAGATTCCCATCGAGCTTAAAAAACGCCTACCCGAGCTACCTCTTTTCTGTGACCCGAGTCACATTGGCGGAAAACGTGAACTAATCTTCCCAATCTCTCAGAAAGCACTCAACCTCAACTTTGATGGTTTGATGATCGAGACGCACCGCGATCCAGAAGTTGCTTGGAGCGATGCCCGTCAGCAAGTTACCCCAGATAGTCTGAGCAAGATTATTACTGAGTTACAGCTTCGTAAACCTTCCATTGAAGATGAAGGGAACCGCCTCGAAGACCTTCGTCGTCAAATCGACCGGATTGACCGTGAGATCGTTGAGGTACTGACCAACCGAATGGCGGTAGTGGAGCAAATTGGACGCTACAAGAAAGAGAAAAATGTGGCGATTTTCCAACGTGATCGCTGGCAAAAAATTAGTGATACACGAAATAAATGGGGTGAAAATATGGGCATGAGTGAAGGCTTTCTGGAAAGCATCTATAAGCTCATCCACGATGAATCCATCCGTAAGCAAAACCAAATTTTTAATGAGAAATAACGTACAAACTCCTCTATGACCTCATAGGGGAGTTTTTATTTCTGCTTGGCCCTCCACTTAATAAAACGTTGAAGTTTGTCGAGCGTCCGTAGCTTTTCTAAGGTGTTATAACGAAGCCCGAGCGTTTTCTCGTCAGCATACCGATGAATGCTCCGGTGACAAGGTGGGCACACATAAACACCCCGCGTTTTCATTTCTTCTTTTTCGTATCGCTTCCGAAAGTAGGTTTTACGGTGTAGCTTACGCGGAATCAGGTGATGGAAGGTGAGTTCTGCCTCCCAGCCGCAAAGTTCACAGACCCCTATTCTGTCTTTTGGCATCTTTAATCCTCTTCCTCGTCGCTTTCATCTTCTACGAGTTCTGCTTCTTCCCAGCGTGCTTTGATGGATTCTTCGTCCATATCGTCCTCCTCTTCATCGTCATCGTCTTCCTGAGCGGCGGCAAGCTCCTCAAGTTTATTTTTGAGGTGTACGCTCATCTTGACCAGGTACACGGTACTTTCGGTTTCGATGGGGACAGCGGAGATTAAATCGCCCTGCGCGTTGCGAAAGCGGATCGTCTCGGCTTCGTAATCGCCACCGTATCGATCTTCCAAAGCTTCCATTAGCTCAGGGGTAAGATTTTTGAAATCAACAATTTTACGGAGTTTGTTACTTATACTCATGTGTTTTTTGTTGGATGCGACTTAGCAAAGAAAGGCATCTGTATCCAAAAAAGTTCAATGCACAATGGAAATTTTCGGGCAAAAGGTGATACGACCGACTTCCTCTTACTTTTTTTGATCATCAGGAAGGTGTGATTGGTTTTTCGCTATTTTTATCCAGCTTCCCGAAAGTCCAAAAATAATCTCATGCACAGTACGTTAAGAACATACACCAACAAAAAAATACATTTGCAAGCTCTTTGTAACTTTCTTTTTTTATTCCTTATCGCAGCTACAACTCAAGCGCAGGTGGTCGGCGAAATTAAAAACGTTTATCCACAGCCCGACTCTGACCTGACGCTCATTCATGAATATTACGACTTCGAGAAGCGTCACCTAAAAGCTAAATATTTCTTTGCGGGCGAGGATACTCTTAACATTGAAGGCGAGTACGAAAGCTACTATTTGGATGGCAAGCCTAAATATGTGTGTACGTTTTCGGAGGGGCAAATCGTTGGACAGCTCAAAGAATACCATCCTAACGGCGGGCTTGAGCTTATCGGCACCTACAAAGACGGTAAAAAAGAAGGCGAGTTCATCGAATATCATACCAACGACGAGGTACGTATGCGTTATACCTGTGCGGGAGATCTCAAACAAGGAGAGTTAATCGCTTATGACGATAAAGGCGTGATTCTTCAGCGTGGGCAGTACCAGAACGATCACCTTGTCGATACTTTTTATACTTATTATCCCTCTGGAAAAATAAAATCTGCCACCCCTTTTGTAAATGATACCTTACAAGGCAAAATGGAGGAATATTATCCTTCGGGAACGCTCAAACGCACCTTGGACTACCTCAAAAACGCCCAAACTGGTTTTGAGATCACATATTATGAAAACGGAAATAAACGTACCGAAACCGAGCTTTTGAACGGGGTACCTAACGGCGACTTTCGTAGCTATTTTGAAAATGGTGAGCTAGAACTAGAGGCTATTAATATTGATGGCGCAAAAAACGGGTATTTCAAGCGGTTTTCGGAGACGGGAAAACCAATACAGGAAGGAACCTATCGTTTTGGAAAGTTACACGGCGAATGTAAAATTTATTACGATAATGGGAAACTCAAACGACTGGTGGAGTACAATCGTGGACAACTTGCTGCGGCGGAGACCTACTACAAAGATGGACTTCCAGCGTCCAAAATAGCGTATAAAGGCAAAGGTAAGCGCGTAGAAACGGATTTCTTTACAAACGGTAAGGTAAAGTCAGAGAAGTCTTTTGTGGGTAAAAAGCCCGATGGACAGTGGCGAATATATTTCAAAAACGGGCAATTACAAGAAAAAGCAGAATATCAAGATGGTAAGCAGCATGGTAACACCACACGTTATCATGCCAATGGCAAGGTAAAAGAAAAGGCAGATTATGCGTTTGGTAAAAAACAGGGCTTTGTGCGTACCTATCACGATAACGGGAAGCTTGCAAGCGCGGTTGAGTATCGTATTGGGTATCCGTGGGGGGCGGCAACGTTCTACCATAACAATGGAAACGTTAGTGAAGAGGGTAAATACAAGCGCGGCGGGAAACTTGGGCGTTGGTTTATCTACAATTCGGAAGAAAAGTTGGTACGCAGAGAGACGTATCGTCGAGGAAAAATCAAGGCTCGTCGAAATTATCGCCGTCTTGTCCTAAGAAATGAGGTCGAACAGGTCTCCGATTGGAAAAAGGTCAAATAATTTGTGTATTTTGCTAATGTAAGTTTTTCATCAAACAGCTGGTCTTATGGATATTAAACGAGATGATAATTACGAGTTTAATGAAGTTGAAAATGGAGTCATCGGCAAGCTTTCGAGCCGAATGTACTGGGTTGCCGTCGTCCTCCTGATTTTGGGCGGCATAAAAGTGTTTGAAGGGTTACAAACCCTTATGCTCCTTGACGGACTAACGGGTGCTAACTTCGACAGCCTGTTCAGAGGTATGCTCATCAACTTCCTACTTGGTGCTGTTTTTATTGTAATGGGGATCATTACACTCAACGTTTCTCAGTCATTCAAATTAGTCGTCAGTACCGAGGGAAGCGATATTGATAACTTACTATCGGCAGTACGCTCCCTGACACAACTTCAAACGGTCACTTTGGTACTGATTATCTTGACAATTATTTCGACGGCTTCCATTTACGTGAATTACCTACTTAGTCATTAGGTATTATTCTTTGGATAAACACGAAAGCCGTTAAGAGTACATTTACCTTTACAGCTTTTTTTGTGTATTCAACTAATCGTACTTCTCCATCCTTGCGCATGGCTTGACTACTTAATAAATGGTTTGTATTTTCAGGCCATGCACTGGATTCTTTTTCCATTCATTCGCTACGCACTTGTTCTAATTGCAGGCATCGTCTTGTATCGGACTTTAGCCGAGCAGTTACCCGTAGCGGTTGTCTGGGCTACTTTTACTGCACTAGGAATTTGCTACCTCGGTATATTTTTCTACCGAAGAGCGCATAAATCCACTACCTACCAAGGATTATTGAGTAGGTTGGGCCTTGCCGTATTTCTTCCTTTCGGGTACTTATTAGCCTTACAGCACGAGGCACGGGTAGATAAATTGAATATCAGTAACGTTGAAGGTATCACTGCATATTGTGGTCAGGTAGCCTCAGAGGTTTACTTTAAGGGGAAAACTTGGCGTGCTGATTTGCGTGTCAATCGCGTCCAGACAGAAGCAGGCTGGCAACCAGCAAAAGGAACCGTGAGACTTTTCTTGCAAGCAGACACAAGCTATAATAAGCCCACCCATTACCGAGACGAAGTACTAATTGTTTCTCCCCCTCAACTGGTTAAAGGTCCCAGTAACCCTGAGAGTTTTGACTATCGTGCCTATCTGGCGAACAAAAATATTTTTCATACTCACTACCTGACCACCCAGAAGTACCGTGTTGTCCGTAAAGGGAAGCCGAGTTTATTCGACCCACTACATTGGGGAATTACCATTCGGAGTCACGGTAAACGATTGCTGAGAGACCATTTTACGGACGAAAAAAGCCTTGCCATTGCTTCAGCCCTGTTACTTGGCGTGAAAGATTGGATCGACGAGGACCTCCGAGATGCGTACGCAGGGGCAGGAGCAATGCACATATTAGCGGTATCGGGGTTACATGTGGGAATCGTTTACACCTTTTTGTCGTACTTATTTCAGCTTTTCAGATTAAAAAAACGAAGGATACTCACAACAACTATTGCCGTACTCATTTTATGGCTTTACGCACTGATCACAGGTTTTTCGCCCTCCGTAGTTCGTGCTGTACTGATGTTTTCCTTCATCGAAGTTGCCAAGCTCTTCCGTCGTCAGAATATCACTTACAACAGCATTGGTGCCTCGGCGTTTTTACTCTTACTTTACAATCCAAATTATGTTTTTGAGGTCGGTTTTCAGCTCTCTTACCTCGCCGTGATTGGCATTGTTTTCTTGTATCCGCGTTGGTCTTCGCTCTGGGAGCCAGATAGCTGGATCCTTCGGCGCGCCTGGGAACTGAGTGTTGTGTCCGTAGCGGCACAGTTGGCAACTTTTCCACTAGCAATCTACTACTTTCATCAGTTTCCTAATTACTTCCTCCTAACGAACCTGATCGTTCTTCCTGCGGTCGCGATTATTTTACAAGCGGGTTTAGCCTTCTTGTTGGTCGGCTGGATTCCCTACGTAAGTGTCTTTTTTGGGAAACTCTTTCAGGGTTCACTTTGGCTAATGAATCAAACAGTATTTAGCATTGAAAACCTGCCTGCTGCTGTTTCTGATGAGCTTGTACTGAGTTCGTTGGAAACCGTACTGATTTACCTTAGTATTTGCTGTGCCTTGGGGTTCTGGTACACCCAGCGAAGAGTCATCGGGTGGGCCGGGCTTGTCCTATTGCTTTTTACGGGCGGATGGCACATCTACACGATAGAAACCAAAAGCCAAGAAACCGAAGTTGTGGTTTACGACCTCAAAGCCCCAAATTTATATTGGCGCGATGGGGCAGCAGCTTACTTTTGGTTAGATACAACAAGTACTAGCCTGACTCAAAAGGATTTGGATTTCAGCGTAACGACCCACCAAATGGGCAATTTTACCTCAACATCGCTCCCCGTCATTCATCAAAAGCTTCCTTATGGAAACTTGTGGATAGGGAACGGAAAAAAGATTTTACAGCTTAAAAAGCCCGTAGCACAGTTACCTTCGCTTGACCTTGAAGTACTGATTCTTTCCCAAAACGCCTATCGAAGCCCTCAAAGCCTTCCTAAAAACGTAAAATGGAAGCATCTTGTCTTGGATAAGACGAACTACCGCAAGACACAACGTGCCTTCCCAGAAGCACATCAAATTGGAGAGAAAGGAGCCTTTGTGCATAAAAATAACGATTAGCGTTCTTTGAGAAGAAAAGCAACGCGTCGATTTTGGGCGCGTCCCTCTGGGGTTTCGTTGGTGGTAAGCGGTTGTGCCTCGCCGAAACCGATATAAAAAGTGCGCTCGTCCGCCACCCCCAAAAACTCCAAATACTCCATAACACTTTTGGCACGTGCTTCGGAAAGACGCTGGTTGTAGTCTGCCTCGCCTTTACTGTCGGTATGTCCTTCAATACGAATTTTGAACTGTTTATTAGACGCTAAAAATGTGGCAAGCCGTGCAAGTTCGGTATGCGACTCAGGTTTAAGTTGGTCGCTATTCAGGTCAAAATAAATGTTTTTGAGTACAAAGGAAGACTCAGAGGTGAGCAAACCTGAAATACTTTTTGCTTCAATAGTAGGAGCCGCTGACTTTGGTGTTTTCCGAAAGTCCAGCGACTGCGACTGCGAAAAATATCCCGTTGCGGTTGCCGTCACTAAGTAGCGATGCCCTTCGGGAAGTCGTACCCGAAAAACGCCACTTTTATCCGTTTGTGTGCGGGCCTCGAGTTGTCCTGTCTCTAAGTTTTGGATATTTACGGTAGCCGATTTTTGGAGTGGTGGATCAAACTGCACCTGCCCATTCACCCACTCACGGCGCGGACTAGGGTCGCCCCGAAAACGCTCAGGCATAGAAAACTTAAAGATATCGTAGTTGTCTGAGCTTTTCAACGAAATATAAGCAAACGCGCCATTGGCATCTAACGAAAAGCCGTCATCACCCGAGGAGTTAATGCTTTTCCCTAAGTTTACAGGCTCGCTCCACGCTGTCCAAGAGTCTAGGTTCAGCCGTCGGGCCATAAAAATATCGGTTCCACCCAGTCCGGGGTGTCCGTCGGAGGTGAAGTAGAGCGTTCGTCCGTCGGCATGCAATATCGGCATCGACTCAGCGAATGGCGTATTCAAGACCTGCCCCAGCGAAATGGCTTCGCCCCAAGTTCCGTCTTCCTTTTGCTCACAAACCCAAAGATCAAGATCAAAATCCTCCCGACCATTAAAAAATAAGCGGTCTGGTGGCGACTTAGGGTTTTCTGAACCCCTATCGGAAGCAAACAAAACCGCTTTACCGTCGGGCGAGTAGCTCAAACCGGTCTCGTAACTTGAAGTACTAATAGGTTGTGCAAAAGGACGAATGCGTGTCCAACTTGTTCCCTTTCGATCCACAAAATAGAGGTCGCCCTTTCCTAACTGGTCGTTGTAAGCGCGCATCTCGATGCGATATTCTGGCAAAAATCCGTAGTTTCCAAAGAGTACTAACTGTGTTCCGTCTGGGCTGATGCTTTGAGGAACCTCATGGGAACGCGTATTGAGTGGGGCGGGAAGCTTGGAAACATTTTTTTTTGTATTTGCCCAAAAAACATCTTGCCCCGAGCCTGCTGCATTTCGACAAAAATAAAGTCCCTGATAAGCCGCTACGGGATGGGTTTCATCCTCGGGGGTATTAATGTGCGCTCCCAGAGCTTCGAGTTTAAAGTCATCTTCAGGACGACGCAGCAGCCACCGAACGGCGATAAAATCTGCTCTTCGTTCAGGGAAAAGAGGTTGGAACCTAGCAAACTTTGCCTCAGCTTCCGCCCAACGCTTTTCTTGTAAGTCTGGCTCAATTAGTTTTTGTAGCGCGACCCAGGCTATCTGCTCGGGGGCAAAAGTCTTAATCAGACGTTCGTAAAGTTGAACATTATCGGAATTTACGCCCTCAAAGTGTAGGCGAAGCTCGCAAAGAAAAGCTAACGGAGTTTTGTTGAACTCCGCTGCAAGTTTTTTGAGCTTTTCTATGTCCGAAAACTCCGTCCCATAAAACTCTGGGAGAATGTGTTCGAGCTCGTCGGCAGTAAAGGCCTCCAAAATCTCATGGCAGTTTTCTTCATAACGATAACCTTTTCCCGTCCCTGTAAGGCGTAAAGCCGGAAGCGTCCGAAACTCCTCCAGCAAGCTTCTGTGCAAATCCCGCACCGTAGGAACGGCTCTAGTACCCGCGTAGGTCTTTAAAAAGTCACGGGTTTGCAGCACCAAAATTCGCCTTAGTGCGTAGAGCGTGTCTCGTTTGCTCAGGTCATCGTAAAGTGGATTCTTATAGATGCTTTGATAGGATTCGGCGTAGCGTGCCTTTCGGAGTACGTCGGCGGCAGCCTGCGAGATTCCTTCTTTTAAAGCGTCTAGTTCGCGGTAGCTCGGTAACGTGCTTTTTTGTCCGTCGCTGAGGCTAGGGTATTGATTAACAATATCCGAAACTGTCGTAAAAGCTACTTTAAGTTCATCAAGTTGATCCTGAAAATTGGTGTACCGCAAATCCTGCCTTCCTTCGCTTTTTTTAATCGTAAGATGACGTTGAAAAGCACGTTGTGCATCTTGGTATTCTTGCTGCACTTGTGCAAAAATACCTGTTGCCCAAGACAAAAAGATTCCTAGAAGGAGGTGACGTAGCAGCATCATTTACTCATTAAGTTCAAGCAACACCTCGTAATACTTTTCCTCATCACCCGGATTGTAGGACGAATGCCGATAAATAATCTTACCTTCTTTGTTCAGGATAAAAGTAAACGGAACAATGTCGTTCACACCCATCGTACGGCTAAGATCAGAATTAGGATCAGAATATACGTCAAACTCCCAGCCTCGTGCATTGACAAAGGCAGGAACCCGCGCCTGCGAGCGGCTGTCATCAATCGAAATGGCGATCAGCTTGACGTTTGTTTCGTCTTGCCAGTCTTCATACACTTCATTGACCGTATTGAGTTCACGGATACAAGGCTTACACCAAGTTGCCCAAAAACTAATAATGGTAGGGCCCTCAGTGTTAAGCAGGTCAGGCATAGATTGCCATTTATTTGCGGTAATTTCTTTGACTTTTACCTCAGGAACTTCGTCTTGTGCGTGAGCGGAGGTTATGAGCGCAAGAAAGAATACCGGAAATGAGATTATTGAAACACAAAATTTTATCATAAAAGTTGGAGATTTGTCGAAATTATTCTGAATTATTTTAGATTTGCAAGTATCTGTAAAATAAATAGTATTATCAATAAACACACTTTAAAATGAGATATTTCCTTCTTTACACTTCACTTTTCAGTATATTCCTCTTATGGAGTTGTGGCGGCGACAGCGATCCTGCACCAAACACCCCAGATAACCCTGGCGGCGAACCGGGCGAGGAGGTTGTAGGTTGTACCGATCCAAATTCGGCAAACTACAACCCAGAGGCAACTACCGACGATGGAAGCTGCGAGTACCCTTTTGAAAGCAGTATTAGTGCCAATCCACAGACGTTTACAACAAAAGTCCTCATTGAGCAAATGACGGGAACTTGGTGTGGATGGTGCGTAGATGGTGCCTACCGAATGAGTCAACTCATCGAAGAGAATGATAATCGCGTCATTGGTGCGGCAGTTCATTCAGGCGATGAGATGGAAGTTTCTTCGATTTTTAACTATTTGAACAGTAAGTTTCGTGTCTCGGGCTTCCCCTCCGGAATGGTCCATCGCACCACCTCTAACCTCAGTGATGACGTAGTGATGGGACGCGACGAGTGGCGTTCTAATGCAGAAGCATTGTTAGAGCAGCCCGCAAATGTAGGTTTGGCACTCGAAGCGCAAGTTGATGGAAATACACTCAACGTACTTGCTCACCTTGGCGTTAATGAAGCCCTTGAAGGCAATTATAGCCTGATGGTATATTTGCTCCAAGACGGCGTTATATCGGCACAAGAGAATTATTACAGCTCGGAGTATGGTAACACTTCTTTTGCGGGACACCCGTACTACGACCAGCCAAGTACCCTCTTTGGCTACCGTCATAACCACGTTGTCCGCGAGTCGCTTTCAGAAATGGCGGGTTCTACGGTCATGGATTATGCAAAAGTAGAGGGCGGTACGATGACGCGTTTGTTCACGACGGATATAGGAGGCTATAATACGAGTCGCCTTCGGGTGGTGGCTTTTGTTTCACGCGCAGGAAGCTCTAGGACAAGTAATATCCTGAATGTACAAGAAGTAACGGTTACTCCCGAGGCTATCGCCGTGAAGGACTTTGACTAAT
>CAZNAK010000010.1:0-16579 GCA_964570645.1 uncultured Cytophagales bacterium
ATGTGGGAGACAATTCAGGAAGGGGGCATTTATCAGAATGTGCACAGAAACCGCGCTAAAGATGGCTCAACCTATTGGGTAGATGCCACGATTGCTCCTGTACGAAACGCCGATGGAGTCATTGATAAGTACATCGGTTTCCGCGTCGATGTGACCAATGAAATCATCAAAAATGCAAGGGTAGAGGCGCAGCAAGTTGCCATTGGTAATTCTAACGGGGTCATTGAGTTTACGCCGAATGGAAATATTACTTCCATGAACGATGCGTACGCACGAATAGTCGGATATACCGAGGAAGAGCTAAAAGGGCGGCATCACAGCTTTATCTGCGCCCCTGCCGATGTAGCACAAAACGATTACGGAGAGTTTTGGGAGCGACTCAATAGAGGTGAATACGTCTTTGGTGACTATCGCCGCCTCACTAAAGAGGGGGATGAGGTGTACATACAGGAGTCTTTCAACCCAATTTATGACCTCGAAGGAAAGCTCGAAAGTATTATGGCAATCGCTGTGGATGTCACAGAACGGAAACGGCGTAACGCGGAGAACCGTGGGAAGCTTCAGGCAATCAATGAGACAACGCTGATCGCCGAGTTCGACTTACGGGGGAATATAATTAAAGCGAATGACCGCTATTTGAAAGCCATCGGATACACAAATGAGGACGTCAAAGAGCTTAACCATTCTTCTCTTTGTGATGCTCAATATGCTGATAGCGAAGAATATACGCAGTTCTGGTCCACACTTCGAGACAACGTAGAACCTGTTTCAGGAACATTCCCTCGGGTGAGCAAAACTGGCGAGCGGATTTGGATCGAGGGGGCTTACACACCTATTACCGACGATAATGGACGACTACTCAAAGTAATTCAATATGCACAGGATGTGACAAGTCGTCGCCTCCGAAATGCCGAAAACAGAGCGCAGCTTCAAGGAATCAATCGCGCCAACCTTGTTGCGGAGTTTGATCCTGACTCAACTATTCTCAACGCAAACAATAACTTTTTGCAGTCTATGGGCTACACACTTGAAGAAATCAAGGGTAAAAAGCATAGAATATTCTGTGATAAGGAACATGCAACGAGTGAAGCATATAAACAGCTCTGGCAAGACCTACGGGCGGGTGAGCCATTATTCTACGTACATCCACGCGTGGATAAAGCAGGAAATCGAGTGTGGCTAGAAGAAAGCTACACACCAGTTACCGATAGCGAAGGAAAGCTCATCAAGATTATTAAGTACGCACGAGACGTAACGGGCACAAAGCAATCTACGATCATTCTGAGCCAGTTTATTGATGACCTTTCAAACGGTATTTTTGATGCAGAGATGAACTTAAAAGACGTAAAACTTGAGGGAGACACAGGGCGTATGGTTGGTAATGCGATTAACCTCAGAGACAACCTTCGGAATATTGTTTCCGAAACTAACCGTCTGGTTGACCTAGCAACCCAGGAAGGAAAACTCAATGAACGCCTTACTATTCCACTTGCAAAAGGAGAGTGGCAGGGACTTATCGATTCTATAAACGACCTTTTACGCTCTATTTCCGATCCGCTTCTGGAGGTCAAGGAAGTAATCAAGAGCCTCTCAGACGGAGATTTGACCAACAGTGTCAAGTACCAAGCAAGTGGACAGATTCAGGAAATGGCCGAAGCGATGAATACAGCCTTACAAAACTTAAATTCGCTTCTTGGAGACTTAAACACCAGTACAGATACCCTTGAAGGAGCCTCTAACTTGATGGTGCGTAAGTTCACGGGCATGGAAGACGAGACCGGTAAGATGGTAAACACAGTTTCCTCCATGAACTTGGGTATGCAGGAACAGGTAAAACAAACCGATGAGGCAGCTAAGTTGGTAGAAAACGTACTGGCTTCCACAGAGGCAATGACCCAAAAGTCCGAGACGATTCGGGACGCGGCAGAACGCGGTATGAGGCAGTGTGACGACGGAATGCAGATTATCCGACAGCTAATTGAAGATATGAGCGACATCGACCATACTGCAAACAGCACCAGTGACTCGATTGTAACACTTTCTAAGCGTTCCGATGAGATCAGTAGAGCATTAACCGTCATCACTGATATTGCCAATCAAACAAACCTTCTTGCCCTAAATGCCGCTATTGAGGCAGCGCGGGCAGGCGAGGCAGGACGCGGATTTGCCGTCGTTGCTGAGGAGATTAGAAAGCTGGCAGAAGACTCGCGTAAGTCCGCTACGGACATTGATCGGGTAATCAAAGACGTTCAAAAAGACGTGAATGTTGCCTCAGAATCCATTCAACGAATGCGCGGCAGTGTGAAAAACGGAAACCGAGCAACATCCAAAGCGCGTGAAGTGTTTGAAGATATTTCCGAGTCAAGTCAAGAAACCCTAGGGCTTTCTGATAGTGTGCGTGAGGCGACACGAAATCAGAAAGGATCAATTTCCTTGGTAGCCGACAACATCCGGCAGGTGGCCAAAGTATCCGAAGAAACCGCTTTAGGTGCACAGGATGCAGCCCGTTCTTCCGATGCTCTAAAAGCTTCAGTGGATGAAGTATCAAAAGTATCGCAAGAACTTGGAGATTTAGCCAGTAAACTTAAAAACGAAATTCGACGCTTTAAGCTTAGCTAATGCAAGATTTAATAGAACTTCGCTCAGATATCGAATCAGAAGAGCAAACAACCGAAAACACCGGCGAGCCAATGGAACAAATCGTCGTCTTTCGGCTCGCTCAAGAGGAATACGGACTTTCTATCTCTCAAATCAAAGAGGTGGTAGCCACCCCAAAGATGCGGGATCTTCCGATGAGTGCTACCTTTATTCGAGGCGTAGCCAACATACGAGGAAATATCTTGGCAGTTTTAGACTTAGAAAAAAAGTTTAATTTGCGTGTCGATTCTGCCATTGAAGCCGAAATCCCTGCCTACACCTTAGTTGTCGAAAGCTGGCAACACAGCATGGGAGTATTGGTCAGACAAGTGCCCAATACGCTAAATATTGGTGAAAGTCAGATTGATCGCTCTCCGCAAGTATTACAGGAAGGTAATACGTATGTGGAAGGTATCATTCGGGCAGATAATCGACTTATCATTTTAATTGACATCTTTAAAGCAATAGCATGACAGCTAAAAATGTACTTATTGTTGATGACTCGCTATACATGCGAACGGTGATTCGAGAAGCCCTCGAAGAAAATGGTTACAAGATTGTAGGAGAAGCCGCTGACGGCGAAGAAGCCATTGATTTAGCCGTGGAGCTTCAGCCTGATCTAATTACGCTGGATAATATTCTGCCCGATATGTTAGGGCTGGATATTATCCGTACGCTCAAAGACGAAAGCGTAAAGTCAAAAATTGTAATGATCAGTGCTGTAGGGCAGCAGTCAGTGGTTAACGCTGGACTAGGAATGGGGGCGGATAAATATATTGTAAAACCCTTTTCAACAGATCAACTCCTAGATGCAGTAAAGGAGGTATTTGTCTAAAGAAATAACATGAAAAGCGAAGAACTTAAAGCCCTTTTTTTAGCAGAAGCCCGTAACCACCACGAGAAACTCAACCGTCTGATGACGGAGTTGGAGCAAGACCTAGCTAGTGGTAAGCAGGTGGATGAAATCTTTCGTCGGCTGCATACCCTTAAAGGGGATGCTGCTGGAATGGGCTTTGAGGGAATTGCTGAGGTTGCTCATGTTCTTGAAGATCTCTTTGCCGAGATCAAGAATAATGGCTGGCTGATGGATAAAGACGACATCAACGACATGTATCGCGCCCTAGATAAAATCGGTGAGCTTATAGAGGCCATAAAAACCGAGGAGAAAGTGCGATACAAAGGACTCAAAGCAAAGCTCAATCTTTTACTGGAAAAGGCTCGTTTGGAGCAAACAGGAGAAAGCTCTCCCGTTGCTGCTCCTGAGCGTAATGCCTCGGAAGACGTTTCAAAACCCGAAAAAACAGAGAAAGAATCTGCTCAAGAGCTATCTGAAGTAAAAACTGATAACGAAGAAAAAGAAGTTGAGCAAGAGGTTGAAGCAGCGGATACTAAGAAAGCAAAAGCAGCCAAGATTGCCTTTTCAGACTTTATTCAAGTACCTGTTAATAAGTTAGATGACTTGATGAACCTTGTTGGTGAGCTAGCCATCGAAAAAGATCGCATCGGCACGGGACAGGATAGCAATCAGAAAAATACATTTAACCGTCTTACCCGTATTACGTCTGACCTACAATACTCGGTCATGGGGGCAAGATTGGTAAAAGTGGAATTACTTTTTGCCAAATTTCATCGCATTGTTCGGGATGTTGCCAAAAGTGAAGGCAAAGAAGTAAAGCTAGCCCTAGAAGGCACAGAGATCGAAATTGATCGGAATATTCTTCAAACCATCTCGGATTCGTTAATTCACATCGTCCGAAACGCAGTGAGTCATGGCATTGAACCCCCCGAAGTTCGTGTCAGAAAGGGCAAGGCACCAGAAGGGCTGTTATTGCTCAGAGCGAAAAATCAGAAAGATGGCATCGTTATAGAGATTGCCGACGACGGAAAGGGTATCGACCAGCGTGTTATCAAAGAAAAAGCCATTGAGCGCGGAATCTTTTCACGCCAAACGGCCGAACGCCTTACGGAGAGCGAAATTATCGATACGATATTTGAACCAAACTTCTCTACGAACGCCGAAGTGACCGAAGTCTCGGGGCGCGGTGTAGGAATGAATGTTGTGCGTTCCGCCATTGATCAAATCGGTGGGAGTATTCAGATCCGAACGGCTCTGGGTATTGGAACGACCTTTAGCCTAAATTTACCCGCTTCTATGGCGGTGAAAAACGCCCTTTTGTTCCTCCTTGATGGCAACGAATACGCGATTCCACTTGCTTACACCGAGGCAGTAGTTTCTATTACCAAGTCAGATCTACACCGCGTAGCGGGTGGTTTGATGTTTACCTACCAGAAGCGTCCTATCTCGGTGGCTTTTTTAGACGATATTTTTGCAGTAAACAAAATTGAGGATCTGGCTCACAAAAACTTCCAGCATCGTTTGGATACCATGGAAGATCCGGTGCTCAACATGATCATTGTGACGGCAGACGACCGCCTGCTAGGTCTGGTCGTGGATCGCTTGTTACAGCAGAAAGAAATTATTGAAAAACCACTTGTTAAACCTATGGAAAATGTTCCTTTGTTCAGTGGTGCAACCATTCTGGGGAACGGCAACGTATGCCTGATCTTAGATACTCCTAATTTAATCAAGACGCTCTTCCGTGTGGCGGGCTTGCGTACCACTCAAAATGCAACCGTTTCCTGATGTCAGCTTTCCAAAATATATCGCCAGATGACCTATCTTTGAGTGTTTTGAACCTTGCTATGGTACATGCCGCCAATGCGCTCGGAAAAATGATGCAAGAGGAAGTTTTGTTGAGTCGGGTTCAGTTTACACCCCAAAAGTGGGACTGGAAAGGCAGTAGTAATGATCTGTACGTTATGCGAACAGATATCAAAGGTGATTTTGCGGGCGAGACCTATTTAATCGTTGTACCTGAGGATGAGCCTCCCATGTCGGGTGTATTACTTCCAGGAAGTTTGCAGGCGCGTCCCGAAATGCGAGAAGCCATTCTTTTGGAGGTGGATAATATCCTAATAGCAGCATTGGTTACAAAGCTGTCCGAGGTTTTACGTTCACAGATTATTGGCGATGTTCCTGAAGCACAAGGATATACGCGAGAAGACTTACATGGTTTTTTTACTGAAAAAATCAATGATCCAAAGTACGCTTTTTCCTTTAGTAGTGAGTTCATCACTTTAGGAACAAGCATACGAATGAATTTGGTCGGTTTTTTTGAAGATAGCTTTATGGATCGAGTCATTCATGCCACCGATCCCGAATACCACAAAAAGAGCGCACAGACCTCTTACATTTCCAAAAGCTCCAAAGGGTTGTTCAAGAAAATTTTACCTTGGTAAGGAGGAGGCGTTACAGTTTCTCGTACTCTCCGATCCTGACTAACACCAGTGTACAGGCTTCTATGGCTTCAATATTATGTTTCTCAAGTAAAGTAACAAAAGCAGGATTTTCTGTACCCGGATTAAAAATTACGCGCTTTGGAGATTTGCTCAGCACAAAATCAAACCAATCAGCCTGATGCTTTGCACCAATGTATAAAGTTACTGTATTCACTTTGGGTATTTTAGCCTGAGCCTCTAACGTTTTACGAATAGGCAGCCCGCCAACCTCTCCTTCACGGATACCCACTAAGAAAAGTTCCTCTTCAATTTGTTTAAGCGCATGAACCGCCTGGAAGGCAGTACGTTTTGGATTTGGTGTAGCACCAAGAATAATTGTTTTAGGCATTGCGATTACATTATTATAGACATAGATCGTCTTCAGGAACTTTCTTCTGTACACGTGTGTTAAGTAAAAGGGTAATTAAAATCGGAGGAAAACAGTTTGTTTTTCTGCACAAAATTGCTATTTTTGTCACTTGGATAAAGGCTCGGGTCACGTGGCCGAGTGGCTAGGCAGTGGTCTGCAAAACCATCTACGGCGGTTCGAATCCGCCCGTGACCTCATTTTAAGCCGTTATATCATAAGTGCTGCTTTTTAAAAGGTAGCTATGATATAGCGGCTTATGCTATTTAGAGGGGTTCTAAATAGAGTTAAATGACTAGGCAAACCTCTGTAAATGAAGAGTTTAGTGTTTTACACCAAGTAGATGTTCAAAAGATAATACGAGCAATCTTGTCCCTTAATGAATCGTACTGTACATTTGTATAACTGAAAATGAAACTCAAAACCATTCACTCAAAATATATCCGCACTATGCTGGATGCAACACAAAAAATAATACGGATACTTCTCTTGGCAACCTTATCATTGGGGTTCTCGTTTGGGGTAATGGCACAGGAAGAGGGAGAAGCCGACGCTGGAAACGGCATCCCTACTGATGAAGCAACTATTGCTGCTGGTTATGAAATTTTTGATGGTAACTGTTCGCAGTGTCATCAAGTTCATGAGAAAGTAGTAGGACCTGCTCTTAAAAACGTGTATGAACGTCAAAGCGTGCCTTGGCTGATCAACTTCATCAAGTATCCACAAAAGGTGATTGATGGCGGTGACGAGTACGCTGTTGCTTTGTATGAAGAATACAAGCAGTACATGCCAAATCATGACTTCCTTAAAGACGATGAAATCTTGTCTATTTTGGCGTATGTACAAGCCAAAACAAATAATAAGGAAAAATATCCACCGAAAGACGAGAAGCCAGTAATTACTGGTACAGATGGTGTTGCCGTTGCAGATGATGGCATTCCGAAGAGTACGCTCCTTATACTTACAGTCGGTTTAGGTGCATTATTGCTGTTAGTATTAGTTGTTTTGGGACTCCTTGTTTCAACATTAACTAAATACATGACGGTGCAAAAGGATTTAAGTGAGAATGATCGTGATGCTATTGGAGAATCCATCTTCAACTTCGGAAAGATCGTTCGATCTCCATTTGTCCTTGGTTCGGTTAGTTTCGTTTTCCTAGCCCTTGTTTTTAAAGGGATTTTTGCCGGCTTATTCTCCGTGGGTGTTCAGCAAGGATACGCACCTACGCAGCCAATCCCGTTCTCACACAAGCTTCATGCAGGGTATTACGAAATTGATTGTCAGTATTGTCACACAAGTGCGAATAAATCAAAGTCCGCAGGTATTCCACCCGCAAATTTATGTATGAACTGTCACGGTGAAATCCGTCAAGGCTCTCCAAACATTCAAAAAATTTACAAGGCTATCGAAAACGATGAGCCAATTAAGTGGGTTCGCGTACACAACCTACCAGACCTTGCTTATTTCAACCATTCGCAGCACGTAAATGTAGCGGGCTTAGAGTGTCAGACTTGTCACGGTGAGATTCAAGAGATGGAGGTTGTTCAGCAAATCTCGCTTTTAACAATGGGGTGGTGTATCAACTGCCACCGTGAGTCAGAAGTTGCTGGAAAAGGTAACGAATACTACGATAACTTATTAAAACTGCATGAGACACGCACCCAAGAGCCACTACACGTGGAGGATATTGGCGGATTGGAATGTTCTAAGTGTCACTACTAAAAGTCAGAATCATGAAAAAACTCAAAAAAACATATTGGCGCGGTGCGGAAGAACTCCGAAACGATCCTGATTTTATCAAAAATGCAGAGAAAGAATTTGCCGATGACCTTCCGATAAAGGATGCCTATGGTGATAACTCTGAGGCAGAAGAACCCACTAGACGCGATTTTTTAAAGGTAATGGGCTTTAGTGTAGCCGCAGTTTCCTTGGCAGCTTGTGAAACACCGGTAAAAAACGCTATTCCCTACGTAAACCAGCCTGAGGAAATTGTCCCAGGTATTCCAAACTATTATGCCTCCACCTTTGCACAGGGCGGTGACTATTGCTCCGTGTTAGTAAAAACACGCGAAGGTCGTCCAATATATGTTGAGGGGAATGCACTTTCCTCGCTTACTAGGGGTAAGGTCAACGCACGCGTATCAGCTTCAGTCCTGAGTCTTTACGATAACGAAAAAGCGAAGTTTCCAACCAAAAAAGGAGAGGAAATTAAGTGGGATAAAGCCGACCAAGAGATTAGTAACGCACTTGCAAGCGCAAGTGGAACGGTTTACGTCGTCACGAACTCTATTCTGAGTCCAAGTACAAAGCGTGTACTGGCTGATTTTAAAGCCAAATACAGTAATGTAAAGCATGTTACGTACGATCCAGTCTCCATGTCTGGAATGCTAGCGGCAAATAAACGGCACAAGGGTAAAGCCACGGTACCACATTATGACTTCTCAAAAGCAGAAGTGATTGTAGGTATGAATGCTGACTTTTTAGGGTATTGGCTATCAGATATTGAGTTTGCACAGCAGTACGCTAAAACGCGAAAAGTCTCTAAGGATAAGACAAAGATGTCTCGTCATTATCAGTTTGAGCCGCGTCTTTCTATGACTGGAGCAAACGCAGACTATCGTGCTCCATATCGTCCATCTGAAGAGGGACTTTATGTTGCTACTCTCTACAATCTGATCGCTGCTAAATCGGGTGCAAGCCCCGTGAGCATATCAGAGGTAAAAAATGAAACGCTCAAAAAATGCGCGAACGACCTTTGGAATGCTAAAGGTAAATCACTGGTTGTTTCTGGCTCTAACGATGTTAACGTTCAGCTTTTAGTTAACGGCATCAACGAGATGCTCGGCAATTACGGAACGACCATTGACAACTCACGCCCCTCTTTTCAGCGTCAAGGTATGGATGCTGACATGATGGCTTTCGTTAATGATCTTCCAAACGCAGGAGGCGTAATCTTTTATGGTTGTAACCCTGTTTATGATCATCCGATGGGAGAAAAAATTGCAGCGGCTCTTCCAAAAATGAGTTTATCCGTTTCTACGGCAGACCGCCTCGATGAAACGGCTTCACTCTGTACGTACAACACACCAGATAAGCACTTTTTGGAGGCTTGCGATGATGCTGAGCCGAAGAAAGGATTCTTTAGCCTCACGCAACCTACTATTCGTACTATTTTTAATACTCGTCAAGGACAAGATAGTCTCTTGATTTGGGCAGGAATGGATAAGGATTACCAAACGTACGTAAAAGAAACTTGGAAATCGCTTGCAAAAATGCAAACTAAGCACCCGAGTTTTGCGCAGTTCTGGAAAATGTCCTTACATGATGGAGTTTTTGAACCATCAAGCCTTGGCAATTACGTATCGATTCATGAGGGAGCTATTATGGAAGTACCTTCTGAAGAGCTTGAAACAGAGGAGAGTACGGGTAATAGTGTGGAATGGTCAAGTGTTGCATCAGGAATATCTTCTACGTATAAAAAGGCAGGCGAGGAGTGGCAAGCCGTATTTTTTGCTGCCCCAGTCATGGGAACGGGGAGTCAAGCTAATAACCCATGGGTTCAAGAAACTCCTGACCCTATTACAAAAGTCTGTTGGGGTAACTATCTTGCAGTTCCAGAAAACTCGGAGTCAGCAGAAATGGGTTTCACCATGTTTGAAGGCAACACGAAAGTTGCATCACTAGAAATTAATGGACAAAGCTACAAGTTACCAATCGTCACTCAGCCCGGTCTTCCCAAGAAAACCGTTGCCGTTGCTCTAGGGTATGGACGCGGTGAAAAAGCAGGTAAAGTAGCTGTTGAGGCAGGTGGTCAGAATGCTTATCCGATGCTTGGAAAAGACAATCAATTCTTTGCAGCTAAGGGAGTAAACGTCACTAACACTGACCAAGAAGAGATTCTTGCACAGACGCAGACTCATGATACGATCATGGGACGGCGAACGATCATTCAGGAGTCATTGCTCGCTAATTACAAAGAAGATAAGTTAGACCGTTATGCCCCGAAAATTGCAACGAGTGAGGGGGCTGTTGATCCCACCTCAATTTCCTTGTGGGATTTGGGCGGCGACGGCTTCAACAAACTCAAAGACGGTGATAATAAAAAGTTTAGTTCACCAGAAGAGAAAAGGAAGTACGAAGAAATTCAAGCTCTTACAAAGGATCAGTGGAATAGCCGTAACGTAAAAGCTGATGACTACCATGAGTACCCTAACCACCATTGGGGACTCAGCATTGACCTGAACTCTTGTACGGGATGTTCGGCTTGTATCGTAGCGTGCAGCATGGAGAATAACGTACCTGTAGTTGGTAAACAAGAGGTACATGTCCGTCGTGAAATGCACTGGATGCGAATTGATCGCTATTACTCCTCACAAGGTAAAGCTCCTGACGATTATGAAGGCTTAGAAAAAGTCGCTGAAAATCCAGAAGTTGTTTTTCAGCCGATGATGTGTCAGCATTGTAACAATGCGCCTTGTGAGACGGTATGCCCAGTAGCAGCTACTACACATAGCTCTGAGGGGCTGAATCAAATGACGTACAACCGCTGTGTAGGTACAAAGTATTGTGCAAACAACTGTCCTTACAAAGTACGTCGTTTTAACTGGTTTAAGTACCATAACAATGATGAGTTTGATTATCATATGAATGACAAACTTGGTCGTATGGTCTTGAATCCAGACGTAACGGTACGCTCACGTGGAGTGATGGAAAAATGCTCACTTTGTGTTCAACGCATTCAAGCAGGTAAGCTTCGTGCAAAGCAAGAGCGTCGTAAGCTAGGTGATGGAGAATTTACCACTGCCTGTGCGAGTGCTTGTCCGACTGAAGCCATAACTTTTGGTGATCTTAACCTTCGCGACAGTAAGATTACAAAAGAGATTGAGCCAGAGCTTGAAGGACGCGCATATAACGTCCTTGCAGAAATTAATACACGTCCAAATGTCTGGTATATGATGAAAATCCGTAACCAAGACGAAAAAAATACTGAAGAAAATCGCGCTTAAATAGATAAATCATGCAAATAACATCTCAAGTTCGTGAACCACTCGTAACGGGTGGAAAATCTATAAAAGACATCACCGATGATATATCGAGTCGTGTCGAAGAAGCCCCTACCCCCTCGTGGCTAGTTGCCATGTTGCTTTCGCTTGTTCTTTTAGCAGCAGGCGGGTATTATCTTGGTGATATGCTCTGGAACGGGATCGGCCGTTGGGGACTTAACAGAAGTGTGCAGTGGGCATGGGATATTACCAACTTCGTATGGTGGGTAGGTATCGGTCACGCAGGTACACTCATTTCTGCTGTATTGTTACTATTCCGTCAAAAGTGGCGTACTTCAATTAACCGTGCAGCGGAAGCCATGACAATTTTCGCTGTTATTTGTGCTGCTATCTGGCCCGTTATCCATATGGGGCGACCTTGGCTAGGCTTCTGGCCATTACCTCTCCCAAATACCTATGGTTCACTTTGGGTAAACTTCAACTCACCGTTGCTTTGGGATGTATTCGCGATTTCGACTTACTTCTCTGTCTCATTGGTATTCTGGTTCTTAGGTCTAATTCCAGACTTTGCCACACTCCGTGACCGTGCTACGACTGTTTTTGGACGTACATTCTACGGTTCTTTGAGCCTCGGCTGGGTTGGTGGCGCAAAATCCTGGATGCATTATGAGGCTGCCGCTTTGATTCTTGCAGGGCTTGCTACACCACTCGTACTTTCAGTACACACGATTGTAAGTTTTGACTTTGCAACTTCAGTAATACCAGGTTGGCACACTACGATTTTCCCTCCTTATTTTGTTGCGGGAGCGATTTTCTCAGGTTTTGCGATGGTATTGACGCTCATGCTCATCACGCGTAAGGTGTACAAGATGGAGCATTACATTACGATGGAGCATATTGAAATGATGAATATCATTATCATCGTGACAGGATCAGTAGTGGGTATTGCCTATTTAACAGAGTTTTTCATGGCTTGGTACTCAGGCGTACCTTATGAGCAGTATGCATTCATCAACCGTGCCTTCGGTCCGTTCATGTGGGCATATTGGATGATGATGACTTGTAACGTGATTTCACCACAGCTTTTCTGGATCAAAAAGATTCGTACTAACATTGTGGCAACATTCTTCTTGAGTATTGTTGTGAACGTAGGTATGTGGTTTGAACGATTCGTAATTATCGTAACGTCGTTACACCGTGACTATCTGCCATCAAGTTGGATGTACTTTAATCCGACTATTCACGACATTATGTGCTACGTCTTTTCCTTTGGATTGTTTTTCACGTTGTTCTTCCTTTTCGCGAAGTTCTTCCCGGTGATCAACATGGCGGAAGTCAAGACAGTGTTACATAATTCTGATTCGCAAGTTTACAAACAGCGTATCACGATAAAAGACACTGAAAACGTCATATAAATACAAAAGCACCTCAAACCCATTAAAAAATGGCGACTAAAGAATTAAAACGAAATTATTTACTCGGGATTTACGGTCACGAGAATGATCTTATGGAAGCAATTCCAGAGATTCGTGCAAAGGGGGTAAAAATCGAAGAAGTTTATACTTCCTATCCTATCCATGGATTAGAGCACGCCTTAGGCTACAAACGCTCTTGGCTTCCAAAGGCTGCCTTTTTCTTTGGCTTGATAGGGTTTAGCCTCGCTGTCTTGATGCAGACGTGGATGATGGGCGTGGATTGGGCAATGATCATTGGGGGTAAAAAATACGTTGCTTACCCAGACTTTGTTCCCGTAAGTTTTGAAATGACTGTATTGTTTGCGGCTTTCGGGATGGTTTTATCAATGTTTATCTCCGAAGGATTGCATCCATTCAAGGTACCAAAAATCTTTGACCGCCGCAGTACAGATGATAAACATGTCGTGGCAGTAGATGCAGCAGCTAACAATTTGAGCGAGGAAGAAATCACGCGTATTTTTAATGAACACAAAGTCCAAGAAGTAAACAAGAAAAATTTTACCGATGAGGAGCTTAGTGGTTCTTTTTCAGAATATGTTATTGACCTATTTACCAATGGTGTGACCAGTTCAAGCCGCGCACTCAGCTAACTCGAAAACACTAAACAAAAATGAAAGCGATCATAAAATATATTCTTTTATTCCTCTTGCCACTTCTCTTGGCAGGCTGTTATGCCGATGGTAATAATCCGGGCATAGAGTATGCACCACAGATGTATCATTCTGTTCCTTACGAGCCATACACTACTTTTGGGCAGGAAGAAGTTCCTCTTGCAATCTGGGAGGTAGCAGAAAATACAATTCCTGTTAATGACTATGGCTACGACTACAAGAATGAAAAGCGTTTAAACATGCTTACTCCACCAGAGGGAACTGTTTCGCGTCAGCGTCATTACAATGCACAACTGAAAGATACCGCATTCTTTCACAGTGATCTACACAAGGATAGTCTTGCACTTGCAGGAAGAGTCCTGAAGTCACCATTTATGGAAGTAGATAAGAGTATAGAGAAAGAAGGGAAAGAGCTTTACAGCATCTATTGTCAGTCTTGTCATGGTGCAGAGGGCAAAGGTAATGGAAAGGTTGCTGATGTGTATAAAGGTGTGGCTAACTTAACGGGGGGAGCTTACAAAGCACTTCCAGAAGGTCATGTCTTTCATGTCATTACGCACGGAAAAGGCCGTATGTGGGCACACAAGAGCCTACTTACACCTGAAGAACGCTGGAAGGTGGTTCATTACGTCAAAAACGTGATTCAAAAGTAAATTTCAAAAAAAGAGAATACAGACTCAGCCAAACAAATAACAATTATGGCCGGACATTATAAGGTTAACATTGAAGAACTCGAAGAACGATACGAGTTTACCCCCAAGGCAAAAAAGAACGTACTGAGCCTGCTCGTACTCGGCCTTGTAATGACTGTAGCAGGTCTTTTCTTTGCTGCATCAGGAGGAGATCATGGGGAAGATCATGGAGACGGACATGCTACCGTGCAGGTAGATGACCGTCTGGCAGGACTTGAAGGTACGCACGAAGGAGGAGGTGAGCATGCAGAGGCTGGTCATGAAGGGGAGCATCATGGTTTTAGCTGGCTTACTCGTGTGAAGGCTTCACTATGGCACAACACGGTATTCTTTCTTGGGATTTCGGTGATAGGTCTTTTTTTTGTGGCTTTACAGTATGCTGCAAAAGCAGGTTGGTCGGCAGGATTTCGTCGTATTCCCGAGGCTGTGGCTACTTTTCTTCCCGTTGCAGCGATACTTTTAGTTGGTACTTTTGCTTGGAGTTACCATGAAATTTTCCACTGGACACACGACTATCTTTACGACAAAAGTAGTCCGATGTATGATCCGATTATTGCAGGAAAAGAGCCATTTCTAAATATGCCCTTCTATTTGATTCGTATGGCTATATTTCTTGGTGGCTGGACGCTGTTTATGGTTGCGCTTCGCCGTCACTCACTTGCTGAGGATAAAGAGTCTGGAGTGAAGCGTTATCGTAAGATGCGTGTCCTTTCTACCATCTTTATTATCTTTTTTGCGGCTTCTTCGTCGATAGCAGCTTGGGACTGGATTATGTCAATTGATACGCACTGGTTTTCCACATTGTTTGGTTGGTACAATTTTGCAAGTTGGTTTGTGTCAGGTTTAGCGGTGATTACGCTGATCATGGTTTTCCTCAAAGAGCAAGGCCACCTGAAGATCGTCAATGAAAGTCATCTGCATGACATGGGTAAATTTGTTTTTGCCTTTAGTATCTTTTGGACTTATTTGTGGTTCTCTCAATTCTTATTAATCTATTATGCAAATATTCCTGAGGAGACAATTTACTTCTTAGAGCGATTCAACAGTCCACATTACGGAAAGTTTATCTTCATTAACGTTGGTATATGTTTCGTATTCCCATTCCTTGGTTTGATGACTCGTAACGCTAAGCGAAAAGTGAGTTTATTGAAGATTGTTTGTATTGGGGTAATCATCGGGCACTGGTTTGACTATTATTTGATGACAGCACCAGGTATTTTAAAAGAAAATGGTACAATCGGGCTCCTAGAAATTGGAATGCCACTACTCTTTGCCGGTATATTTGCTTACTGGGTAGGCATGGTACTTTCAAAAGCCCCGCTTGTTACAACAAAACATCCGATGATTGAAGAATGTATTCACCATGATTGCTAATCTTACAGCGGTATGGGTTTATTACACAGGCATCAACTCATAAAAAATCTTCCTTTTAAGAAGGCTTTTTGGGAACCATTTCTTTTAACACATTGTCTCAACAGTAATATTTGAAGTAAAAAAACGAGTTTAAAAAATTATGGCAGCATTATTTGGGGGAGTCGCTTTAGTACTCTTTATCGTCTTGATGGCACTTGTACATCGTATTTTTACGTTATTAGATGTGTCTAAACGGAAGGAAATGGGCATAGGTCCCGAGGAGGGTGAAGTAGTATCACCATCGGGACAACGGATGCACGCATTCGGATTCATCGCTTTCTTTTTCGTGGGTTTCGGATTGTTGATCTGGTATTCAATATCAGCAAGCGACAAATACACTTTACCGGTAGCTTCTGAGCACGGACCTGATATCGACTTCTTATTTTGGGTAACCACAGCTGTCGTACTATTTGTTTTTGTCGTCATGCACGTCCTTCTGTTCTTTTTTCCGATGCTTTATCGCTTCAAGAAAGATCGTAAGGCACATTTCTATTCTCACAACAACAAACTAGAGTTAATTTGGACTGCGGTTCCTGCGTTTGTTTTGACACTCTTAGTAGTAGGCGGTTGGAGAGTATGGGATACAGTTACACAGCCTGCGCCAGAAGATGCTCTTCAGGTTGAAATTATGGGCAAGCAGTTTAACTGGCAAATGCGGTATGGTGGTGATGATAATAAGGTTGGAAAACATGATTTCAAGCAAATTGATGCAACTAAT
Source organism: uncultured Cytophagales bacterium (assembly GCA_964570645.1). Classification (GTDB taxonomy): domain Bacteria; phylum Bacteroidota; class Bacteroidia; order Cytophagales; family Bernardetiaceae; genus DAISIL01. The sequence continues at coordinate 16,256 of CAZNAK010000010.1, forward strand.
TCAATGGGGATTGATTTCAAGAACGACATGGCTACCAACAAAGATGATTTTACCACTAACATGCTCTATGTTCCAAAAGGACGTAACGTGTTGTTGAAAATCTGGTCGCGTGACGTGTTACATAGTGTTTATCTACCTCATTTTCGTGTGAAGATGGATGCCGTTCCAGGTATGCCAACACAGTTTTGGTTTAAACCTACTAAGACAACTGAAGAGGTGCGTCAAGAATTGAAAGCAGAAAGGGATCCCAACTGGGAAGATTTTGAATTTGTCGGCGAGGACGGCCAGGCCGGCTGCCTCGAGCTCGGCGCGGCTGATATCGTT
>CAZNAK010000011.1:0-3843 GCA_964570645.1 uncultured Cytophagales bacterium
GCCGATGCCCTCCGGGCTGCCGAACAGCGAAAAGGCGCGCATCCGCAAGCTGTATCGAGATCAATGCGCATCCACAACGCCTTGACCTAGATTGGCGATGGGTGAGGGCAGCACTCGAAAAAGGTATCAAACTCAGTGTCAACCCCGATGCTCATGATATTAACGGGTACAACTACATAAAATATGGTGTATTGGCAGGACAAAAAGGGGGATTGACGGCTGCTCAAACACTTAACACACTTTCGATGCAAGAATTAGCTGATTTTTTCGCAAAAAGTAGAAACTAATTTTATATTTGTGTTCAACTTGATTACCAATTACCCCAATGCAAAGCTGCAGAAGAAAGGTAACCCTTTGGAAACTGCTTCTTTTTGCTCTCATTCTGTTCGGAATTAGGGCAGGAGACGTGTATGGTCAACAGTATGTTAGCGGTCGGGTAGTTCGCCCAACGGGAGAAATAATCATGGGGGCGACAATAAAAATTGATACTTCTAGCCCTGTTATTTCAAATAAGCAAGGGGAGTTCCGTGTCCTTGTGGGTGAAAAAATCGAGAATGTTACAGCAGTTAAGCAAGACTACAAATATAGTAACTGGGAGTTCCGAGAAGATATCCTAACGGTAATCATGGAATATGCACCCAAGAAGAAAGAAAAAACTATTTTTTATTTAAAAGGGCGAGTTGTAGATGACTTTGGGCAAGGTGTGGGAGACGCGGATGTTTCTCTATCTAATTCTAATGATGTAATACGCCCCGGAAAAACAAAATCGGACGGATATTTTGCGATCTCTTTAAGTAAGGAACTTGAGCTTTATGAAGGTATGACCTTCACATTAAATGCAAAACAGATAGATAATCGTTCCTTTGACATACAACAAGGTGGTAAGTTTGTGCTGATCACTATCCCCAAAGACGAGGGCAGTAATCCCGAAGAGGTTGAAACTGAGAGTAATGTACAAACTACCGAAGAGTCTGACTCGAAGTACGATTATCGGATACAAGTTTTAGATGTAGAGAAACAACAGCCACTACCACGTTATTTAATAACCTACGCAGACAATCTTATCCGTGCTGATGAGGAAGGTTCAGCAACCATCTCTTTGACTTCACAAACGCTGGAAAAAGGTGAGTTCAACTTGCAGGAAGGAGACGAACTCATTGAACTCAAAAAAAATGGCTCTACCTGGCAAGTTATAATCAAGGCCGCACCAGAGGGTAGTCAAGAAGAGGAAACGGTTGATACTACGGTTCAAAATAGCGACACTTCAAGTATTACCCCGTACACCGATCAGGTCAATGAAACCTTGGAGATCATTGATCAAGAACGTGCCCAACTTGCCAGAACAGGAGCCAAGCTCGAAAGCCAGATTGAAGATTTGGCGAAACAGCTTAATAATTCATCCAATCTCACACCTGCTCAAACACGAGAGCTGCGTCAAGAGATTAGCCGCTTGCGCGCTGCTTTACAGGAAAATCAAAAAGCTTTTGAAGAAGCGCAAGCACGGACACGCCGTCTCTTGAGTCAGGTAAATGAGATGATGGAAGAGTCGGAACAGAAAAACGAAAAAGTACTTCGTTGGGTTACCATCCTTGGCGGCCTCCTTGTTTTGATTGGGCTATTGGCTTTTGTTTTCTTCAGATATGCACAGCGTGTTAAACGCCAGAAAGAAGAACTCGAACAGGCTAATAAAAGTATGAACTTGCTCGGTAAAATTGGGCAAGACTTGACCTCAAAATTATCGTTGACTGAATTGAGCCGTGAGCTGTACGAGGATGTAAATGCCCTGATGGACGCTAATGTATTTGCCTTAGCGGTTCATCAGCCAGCTATGAAGCGGCTATTTTTTCCAGCTTCTATTGAAAACGGAAAAACTTTACAGCCTTATTTTTACAGCGAAGAAGAAATCAAAGAATACCTATCCGTCAGAAGCTTATTGAGGCAAGAAGAAATCATCATCCGAAACTTCAAAAACGAAGCAAAGGACTATCTTGATATGACCACGCCTGACGCAAAAACGATGGAGGCGGCCCCGCAGTCAGTAATTTACCTGCCTCTGGTGTCTGATACCAAAACAGTAGGGGTATTGACGGTGCAAAGCTACGTTGAAAATGCTTACAACGATTATCAACTAGGGCTACTACGTAATCTGGCTGTTTACGTGGCGATTGCGGTTGAAAATGCAAAAGTTTATGAGGAGATCGCTTCGCAAAATCGTAAGATTACGCAGTCAATTAATTATGCGAAGCGAATCCAATCTTCAATTTTTCCCGAGAAAAGACAGGTTAGTGCTTTTTTCAAGGATTTCTTTGTCTTTTATCGTCCACGTGATATTGTTAGCGGTGATTTCTATTATTTCCATCAACATGCAGACGGCAAAGCTTTTATAGCAGGCGTGGACTGCACGGGGCATGGTGTACCGGGCGGTTTCATGAGTCTAATCGGGCACGAGCTATTGAACGATTTAATCGTGAGACAACGCATTGAAGACCCCGCTGAAGTTCTAAATCAGCTACATAAAGGTATTGTACGTCAGTTACATCAGGATACGCAAAGCTCACAGGACGGCATGGAAATTACCCTTTGTGTCTTTGATGCAGACCAGACTCAAATGCAGGTGGCCTCTTCGCATATGCCAGTCATGGTATATAATGATAAGCGTCCCGAGAAAGTGATAGAAATAAAAGGGGATCGTATCTCGATTGGTGGGGTACGTAACAAAACACGAGAATCTTTCCAAACGCACACGTTACCTCTTCAAGCTGGAGATCATATTTATTTCTTCTCAGATGGTTTTCAGGACCAATTTGGAGGGCCAGAAAACCGGAAATACCTCAAAAAGCGACTGCGGGCATTGCTTAAAGACATTCAGTCTCAAAAGTCTATGAGCGCACAGGAACAGCAAGTAGCAAAGGCTTTTGACACTTGGAAGGGAACGTTCCCACAGATTGATGACGTGTTATTAGTTGGGTTGGAGGTTCAGCCTAAAAAATAAATACAGACTCAGCGGAGGGAACTTACAGATCGCATTTTCGTTATACTATTAATATGGAAACTATCACAATCCAGCGCGTACTACAACGCCACGGACTGAGAAATACTAATGCGCGTCAAGAAGTACTACGTTTCTTCATGGAGCAAGAATTCGCAATCTCGCATAGCGAAATAGAGCAGGTTTTGGGGGAGCAGTTTGACCGCGTAACCTTGTATAGAACACTCAAATCATTCGAGAAGTCGGGGCTTATCCACAAAGTTCCCGACGACAGGGCGGTAGTGAAGTACGCGGCTTGTGATCAGGCCTGTAACGAGCGCGAGCATCAGGACGATCACATTCATTTCAAATGTGATCGTTGTCAACAAACGGTCTGCCTCCATCAAGTCCATATTGATTCTCCCAAATTACCAAAAGGGTATCAGGCTGATGGTTTTCAGCTTTTGGTCACGGGTGTATGCCCTTCTTGTCAGAATTAGGTAATGCACTTTACTCATGGCTTTGCCTCACCTTTACCCATTAACCACCGTTCCTGATTCCTTGGAAATTGCCTTGTAAACGATTTTATCCATCATACCTGGCAGCCATTTGTTCAAGAATACGGTCAGTTTGCCTTGTGTGGTTAGCGTTAAAATTTTTTTGCGTTTACGAACTGCTCTAAAAATATGATCGGCACACTCCTCCGAGCTCATCATTTTGGTTTCATTTCGTGGGCTTTTACCTTGTGTGCTGCCGTCTTTTACGAGTGCTTTCGCCCGAATGTTAGAGGTCGTGTAACCCGGGCAAGCAATCAAGACATGAACATTTTTATGTATCAGTTCTGTGCGAAGTGACTCCAAAAAGCCCTGTAAGGC
>CAZNAK010000011.1:3853-11506 GCA_964570645.1 uncultured Cytophagales bacterium
ATCCTGTCCGTCCGGGTAAACCGCGATAGCCCGCGATTGAAGAGATACCTACAATAGAGCCGTGCGTTTCAAGAATGTGCGGTAAGGCATATTTAGTGGCATATACAGACCCAAAAAAGTTGATTTCCATCACCTGACGAATGACATCTAACTCTAATTCGTTAAACATGGCGCGCATGGATATGCCTGCATTATTGATGAGAATATCGAGCTTTCCAAACTCAGTAACGGTCTCTTTTACGACACGTTCGTTGTCCGCTTCCTGACTTACATCAGCAACAACGGCTAACGTCTCAATATTTTGCGCCCTGAGGCTATTGGCGGCTTCGTTTAAACGTGCTTCATTTCGTCCTGTGATGACCACCTTCGCACCCGCCTGCCCGAAGCGTTCGGCGCACGCCTTTCCAATTCCCGAGGAACCCCCCGTAACAATGACTACTTTTCCTTTCATGGGTGCGAGTATAGGAAATTTGTGCGTAGCTACCTAACTCATAAAGAAATTGATTTCTACTAACGGAAAATTCCTTTAGGGAGCATTCTTAGAGGCAGTATTTGATACAGGTTCTGGGTTGTACTCAGAGTAGTTCCGCTAAAACCCTGATACTTTTTTGGAGTCTCTCCGGCAGAGTCCCACGGATTGGCGTAAAAGCTATACCTCGTTGTACCAGTTCCTGCCGAATTGCTTGCTGTAAGCTTGCTCGTGCCTCAGGGCTTTCTCTGAGCGGGTCGTGCTGCCACGGGAAGTCAGGCTCAAGAAGCAAATAACAGTGGTACTTTTGTGCCGCAAAGACCTCCTCCCAACGAGCTTTCTCTACATTTTGGTAGTGCTTAGCATAGACGATACTCATTAGCAGGTTAGTATCAAAGAATACAAAGGGTGGCTTAGCACGAGCATACGTTTGGGTTTCGGTGATTAATTGCCCCCAAAAGATTACCTCTAGGTCGGTTTTCCTAAGTTCTGGTTCCGAAAAGCGCGCCTTAGACTCGGCAAAACTGCGAACAAACTCAGGATTCCACGCGGTACGAAAATGCGCTGCAAGACTCCTAGCAAGCGTTGTCTTTCCTGTGGATTCCGCGCCTACAAGTGCAATCTGGTAGATATTGTCGCCATTTTTTTGATTTTGCATACTACTTTGCTAAAATAACGTTATCTTATCACATTACACAAAAATCTTTTTTCCATGAAAATTCGGTTTTGTTTTCTCCTACTTTTGGTCTTTATCTTTCATGCAGGGCAAGCTATGGCACAGGCCGACTCGTTGAGCACGAAGCAGTTGCTGCGGATGATCGAGCAACTTCAAAAAAATCAAGCGGCCTTGGAGGAGCTTCAAAAAAAGCATAGTCAAACCCTTGAAAATGTGGTACAAACTGAAGCTGAAACTGCCGCGATTCGTGAAGCACGTCAAAAGGATGAGGCACGAATGAGAGCACTCCGTGATTCTCTCCAGTACAGTAACACACGCATCAATCAACTTGTCTCCAAAATTGATGATTACCGTGAGGAAATTACAAAACAGGAGTCCATAATTAAAGACGTGACCAAGCGGGTAGAACTCTCGGACGAGGCACGCTATCTGACTATAAAAAATAACGTTGAGAGTATGGTGGAGGTCTTTGAACTCCTCAACGATAAACTCAATACGTTGGATGCCATTAGTCAGGTGGACAGTTACCGCACCACACTTTCGGCACTCAATAACCCCGCCGACGAAAGCATGGGTTTTTCCTACAACAAAAAAGTCATTCAGCTTCTGGAAGAGAAAATCCCTATTAGAAAAAATAAAGGTCGATTCCTGCAAATTGCGGAGTCAATCATCCAAAATCCTACCGTTAACGCGCTTGTAAAAGGAACGCCAGTAGTTAATATCGGGGCAACTTTGATGGGTTTTGTTTCTAATATGGCAATCAATAACCGTGACGTAGAACCCGATAATATCTTTCAGTTTAAGCAAGAGCTAAATAAATATACGGGCTATTACGTACAACTCAACGAAGCAAATCAGACCTTACAGCTAAACATGCACGACTTCCAGGTTCAGACGAGGCAACTGCATTCCAAGCTCGAAGAGTTTGTGGTCAAAACCGTGAAAGCAGGAAAATTTGACCTTAAAGACCGTGAAGATACCGATTACGAAACGGAGGGGCAGTACCTGTCTTATGTCTTTCGTAACTACAATGAGAGTTACATGGAGCGTTACCTTCGTGATTTGGAGCGTCGCTACGAAAAACGCCGCAAAATAGACCATGCAGAGTTGATGGCGAACAACCCTAACATAGCAGAGATGACGCGGTACGTCGGAGAGGTGCGTTACCTTTTCAAGCAGTTTGACTATCTGTACACGAAGTATATTGCCATCTTGGAGAAGAATAATAGCGATATGCTTTCAATCCTAGAGCAAGCTAAAATTAACGGGCTTAGTGACGATAACGCCAAGATTGACCGTAAGATCGCCGAGCTAAAAGAAAAGAAAAAAGAAGCCATTCGCAGTATCCGAACGGCTATGAATATCGAAAAGCTAAAGCTCGCCATTGACCAGCTTGATGCTTATACGGGTGGAGGCTTTTAGTTTCTGTTACTGGCTCAACTCATTATACTTTGACACGTTGGTTGGATCGACTCTTTTGAGAATATCGCCTGCTTCCTTTTTGGCCTCGTTGGAAGCTTCTGTGAAAGTCTGATATAACTCCGTCGATTTAGCATCAAAAAAGGCAGCAATTAGAATCGAATTAGGAAGCTGGTTATTTGCCGTCTGGATAATACGGAGTGTTTTCAACATTTCCTCGCGTGCTGCTTTCCCGTCCGCTATGAGGCGGTCTAATCCGTGCCGGTGGTAGCGATAGAGTGCCGTTCTTACATCTTGTAAACCTGCGTTATTGAGATCCTCAGATAGCCAAATACGGTTTCTTGTATCGTCTTGTAGCCAGCCTGCGCCTTCGCTTCGCGTAATGTTAGTACTTGCATTGAGGTTGTTGGTGATGTTTCGCATTTTCTCGTAGTACGGATTTCCACCAAACTCACTAAAAGTATCGTAGTCCATGCCAATGACTGCATATGCGTAATACGCAAGCATGGAAGTCAGGTTATTTTGGGTAACGTTCTCCGTGAAAATCAAAGGTTCGCTGGGCTGATAGCGAAAGTTAAATTTGGAGTCGAAGAAATTTAGCACAGGCGAGGCATAGTCCGTACCGTAGATCGGGCGCGAGCTTTGGATTTGTGCCTGCGCTGAGTACACGCCAGCGGCCACGTCTGTCCCGTTGGTTAAAAATGTAATTAGGATGTTACCTTGAATGTGTTCTTCCTCTTCAAATTCGTCGTCTGTCCATTTGGTATCGTTCAGAAAAGTGGTGATAGATGATTGCATCTCTCCAAAAATCTGACGGTCTTGTGTCTGTACCTGTTCATCGTCAAGAATAACTGTAAAGTTCAGTTCTTGTCCGTAGCTGACTACGCTTACGGCTAGGGTAACAACCAAGTACGTAATTCTTCTTACCATTAGCTTTCTAAATAAATTTCTCCTTTCAAATAAACGACTGCCTCGCCACTCAAGTACACGCGATCCTCAAAAAGGTCACAGAGGACTTCGCCGCCACGTTCTGAAAGTTGCCAGGCTCTAAAATCTGTTTTTTTGAGCTGCCCTGCCCAAAATGGGACGAGTTTAGTAAATGCCGAACCCGTCACAGGGTCTTCGTTGATGCCCACACGCGGAGCAAAAAAGCGGCACACAAAGTCCACAGAATCGCCGGCTGCAGTGGCAATAATCCCACGATAGGGAAGCTGTTTGAGTTGTTCAAAGTCTGGGCTTAGGCTTCTTACCGTAGCTTCGTTTCGATAAACCAACAAAGCATCTTCTCCCTCATAAACCTCGAGTGCTTCTCGTTTCATGGCTTCCAGCAAGCTGCGTGAATAATCAGTAGGCTGCACGGACTGTGCAGGCAGGTTGATCGTAATACGTCCCTGATCGCCATCTCTTTTCGCTTTGAGCGTTCCGGAGGCTGAATAAAAGAGGATGTTATACAGTTCAGGCTGTAAAAATCCAAAAATAACCTTTGCGGCCGCAAGTGTAGCGTGTCCACAAAGGTCAACTTCGGTCATGGGGGTAAACCACCTAATTTTATAGGCGTTTTCAAAGACATCCTTGGAGATAAATGCGGTCTCGGAGAGGTTATTTTCGGCTGCAATACTCTGGAGAATTTCGTCGGATAATTCTTCTTGCAGCACACATACGGCAGCTGGATTACCGCCAAATAAATGGTTGGAAAAAGCATCAATCTGATAAATCGGAATCGTTGTCATAGTTTTTCCTTTGCTTAGAACGAAATTTTCCCTTCTTTTACGGCATCCCACGAAATACCCTCGACAAAATACATATCAATTTCACCTTTATTTTTTGCGGGTACTTTTCCACGGTACACACAGTTAAACTGGTCTTTGATAAGCTCGTAGGTGGCTCCCGAGATATTTACTTTATTGACCTCTCCACTCTGTTCCATCCGTGCGGCGACGTTCACGGTGTCTCCCCAGATGTCATAGGCAAACTTTTTTCTTCCAACTACTCCTGCTACCAGAGGACCTGAGTTGATCCCCACACGAAGTTGGAAAAACGGCTTTCCTGCCGCTTCTTTTTCTCGTTGCTTCCGAAGAACAAACTGTTGCATATCCAAGCCTGCCTTGACCGCATTAGCCGCATGAGTTTCATTTGGAACAGGTAATCCGCCAACGCACATATAAGCATCCCCAATAGTTTTGATTTTTTCGAGTCCGTGTCGCTCCAAGATTTCGTCAAATTCCAAAAAATATTCATCCAGTTCACGGATGAGTTCTTGCGGAGTCATCTTTTCGGCAATTTTGGTAAAGCCTTTGAAGTCCGTGAAAATGACGGTAGCCTGATCGTACTGCTTCGGTTCTGCCTTACCGTGTTCTTTAAGTTCTTCAGCGACACTAGCGGGAAGGATATTCAAGAGTAATTCCTCGGACTTCTCGCGTGCTTCTTCGGTTAACTTTTTCTGCCGATTGACCTCGTCGTTTTTCTTTTTGAGCTTCTTGTTGGCATTGTTCGTAATAATGACCGCGATGGTTACAACAATAATAATCGCTAGGGCTGCTATTCCAACGGCAATGGCGAGTCGTTGCGTGTTTTCGTGCTTTGCTTCTACACGTGCTTTCTCGACTTCAAGATCCTTAATTTTCTCTTCCTTTTCTGCTTGAGTGTTTAGGGACTCTTGCGTGATGCTATCAAGTTCCCGTTGCAATCTTACCTTTTGGAGAGAATCATCACTTGCCAGGGTCAGTAAAGAGTCTAAAACTCGCCTTTCATCTTCAAGTTTTCGTTCTTTTTCGCGCAAGCTAGATACGCTCTGATTACGAACAACGCTAGAACTTTGGTCGTTTTGGATTCTTCTCGCATTAGCCTGTTGTCCCGTTTTCTCGTAGATACGTTTTAGCTTTTGATCTGCCAATTTGACGTATTCCACGAAACCATATTGCGAGGCACCTGATCGCATCTCCTCATACGCGCCTTGTGCCGGCTTGAGCTGATTTTTGTTTAAATAATACCCACCCTTTGCATCTAGGGCTTTATAATATAACTCCCATTTTTGAGCGATTTTAAAGTATCTGGTGGCTTGATCGAAGTAGATGCTTCCTTGCCCGTTTTTTGCAAGTCCTAGGGAGGCAAGTCCTTTGGTCTCTGCATCCGCTTGACTGTATCCAAGCGCACTTTTGTACGCATTGGTCGCATTTCCGCGTTGCTTTTCTTGCATATATGTGTTTCCCAGATAGACTTCAAGCTTAGCTGCCTGTTCGCCTTCGCCTTTACGTTTAGCCGCTTGTATCCTTTCAAGGAAAGTTTTTACACGTCCAGATTGCGCCGAGGTGAAGAGAGGAAGAGAAACAAAGAATAAAAGATACGCAAGGCGTTTCATAGAAGATCTTAAGATTGTAGCGTTCAATCGGAAAGGTACAATATTTTTGTATCACAAAAAATATTTTGAGCCTTTGGAGAATTGTAACTTTCTCTCTACTTTTGTAACCTCTTGAATGGCGGACATAGCTCAGTTGGTTAGAGCACCAGCTTGTGGCGCTGGGGGCCGTGGGTTCGAATCCCATTGTTCGCCCGACTATAAAAAATAAAACCCAAGTTTCTAGGCTTGGGTTTTCCTGTTTATGCACTTTCCTTCCAAACTGATCGAAGAAGCAGTAAATGAGTTCGCCAAGCTTCCTGGGATTGGTAAAAAGACGGCTTTGCGTCATGTTTTGCATCTCTTGAAGCAAAAGCCTGAGTTTACGCACACCCTAGCGGCGGCACTGGTCAAAATGCGTGATGAAATTCAGTTTTGTAAGCAATGTCATGCGATCTCAGACCAAGCCGCTTGTAACATTTGCAATAGCCTTAAGCGAGACCCAACTGTTATTTGCGTTGTGGAGGGAGATACTGACCTTTTAGCTATCGAAAATACAGCAAAATACTTGGGTACGTATCATGTTTTGGGCGGAGTGATTTCTCCCATCAATGGGATTGGTCCCGAAGACTTACAGGTCGAAAGCCTTCTGAGCCGTGTACAGGAGCAAAATGCCGAGGAAGTGATTCTCGCCCTAAGCGCAACGATGGAAGGAGACACTACCTCGTTTTATCTGACCAAAAAGCTCCGCGAGTTGAATCTTAAAAAGATTAGTACGATAGCGCGAGGTATTCCAATTGGCAGTGAACTTGAATTTACCGATGAAATTACCCTGGGACGAAGCATCACGGGAAGAATCAGTTTTGATTAAACTACGCTTGCTTCAACTCAATCACAGTAATCTCTGGTGGCATCCCGATCCGTGCGGGTAGCCCAATGTAGCCAAACCCGCGATTTACGTAAAGGTACTGCCTGTTTTCTTCGTATAAACCTGCCCATTGTTTGTAACCGTATTGCGACGGGCTCCACCGAATATCACCCACTTCTACCCCCATCTGCATACCGTGCGTATGCCCAGCAAGCATCAGATCAATTTCTTTGAACTCTTTTCGTACTTGTGCATCCCAGTGTGAAGGGTCATGTGAAAGTAATATGTGCACAGGCGACTCTTGGCTTCCCTCAAGGGCTTTTTTAACATCCCCAAGCCTCGGAAAACGCGGATTCGCGCTCCAGTTCTCGACCCCTACGATGGAAAGGATTTCGTTATCGACCTTCAAAAGGCGGTTTTCATTACGCAGCAAATCCCAACCGAGTCGCTCATGAAGCTCAATCATTTCTTTAAAATTCTTTTCACGATCTTTTTCTGAGTTAAAGCGATAGCCATAATCATGGTTTCCCAAAGAAGAATATACGCCTAGCGGTGCTCTTACCTTGTTGAAAATCTCGAAATAGTCCCCGATCTCCCGAGCGCGGTTGTTAACCAAATCTCCCGTAAATACGATTACGTCCGCCTTCGTACCCTGAATCATTTCTAGCCCCCGCATAACGGCTGTTTTATTGAAAAAACTTCCCGAGTGAATATCCGAAATCTGTGTGATTCGGATCCCGTCAAACTCCTTGGGTAACTGAGGCAGCCGAAGTGTTTCTTTTCGGATGCGATAATCGTGCGCGCCCACAATCATCCCGTAAGTTGTTGAAACAAGCGGAAAGACCGTCAGGGCAAGGGAAGACTTTGCCAAAAACTCCGAGCGAGAG
>CAZNAK010000011.1:11516-16332 GCA_964570645.1 uncultured Cytophagales bacterium
GATTGGCTCCTTATTCCTGCGAAATAAAAATGTATAGGCGGATTTTAGCTTTCGTCCTATCCACCGGGTAAGCCGATAAAGATCTTCGAGGAAGAGAAAGACCGTAGCCATGAGTTTCCCAGCGTAAGTCGATAACAGAAAACCGCTCAAAATAGCTTTCAGTAGTCTTTCTTCTGGCTCAATCACGTAACTGCTTAGCAGTGTAACAAACAGATAACTCATCGCCGCTAATAAGGCGTAAGAAAAATAAGCGATACGACGTGATACAGTACGCGTAAAAGAAATGGCGCGAACAGCCTGAAACGCATATACGTCTAAAGCAATGAGAATAGCGAGAATAACAAGGATTCTTGACATAGTTAACATCTTTGCTTTCAAAGGTAAAATACCTTTTGCAAACCAAAGAGATATTGATTTTGGACAAAAGCAGTTTGCCTCTAGGACTTGTTTTTTAGCAACAAAAAATTAACTTTGAGTTTAATGCTTTATTACACTACTTAAAAACACGAATACATGCTAAATTTCATTTTGTTCGGCCCTCCTGGTGCCGGAAAAGGTACGCAGAGTCAGAAGCTTCTCGAAAAATACGAACTTGTTCACCTTTCTACCGGCGATTTGTTGCGCTCTCAGATTGCGGCGGGCACCGAGCTTGGCTTAAAAGCCAAAACATTGATGGACCAAGGTAAACTTGTACCTGATGAGGTCGTTATCGGGATGATTGAAAATAAATTACAAAGCAACCGAGATGCGAACGGGTTCATTTTTGATGGTTTTCCACGTACGGTAGCGCAAGCCGAAGCCCTTAATAAGCTCCTCGAAGGACACGGAATGCCGCTAAAAGGGATGATCGCTTTAGAGGTAGAAAAAAACGAGCTGGTACAACGATTATTGGAGCGCGGAAAAACCTCAGGTCGAGCCGACGACCAGAACGAGGGGTTGATTGAAAACCGCGTGGAAGAATACAACAACAAGACAAAACCTGTGGCGGATTACTACAAAGCACAGGATAAATACTCAAGCGTGAACGGCCAAGGGAGCATTAATGACATCTTCGATAGCCTCTGCTCAAAGCTAGATGAACTTTAAATTAAATTTGTAACGGTCGCCTAAAAGCCTATTCTTTTGATCAAATCGGATGGGCTTTTCGTTCAAAAACTCAACCAAACGCTGCGCACCGACTTTAGTAACGAGGCTTCGGTACATAGAATACCTTACACCCAAGTCAATGCACTATAAATACTGTCTATTCCGAGGAATCAACTGCATTTTTTTGTTATCGTTTCCTCGAAAATGATATTTTCCTTTTTTTAGCACCTGCTATGAAATACGTTATACCTCTCCTATTCTTTTTCGGTTTTACCAGCAGTATCATTCACGCCCAAGATCAACCTTGCCAAGCGGGATCTCCAGCCGAGGGGAAAGTAGAGCAGGTTGCTACTGAACAGATCAGCAAACGCCCTGTTCGTCCAACTTCCTATATGCCTTATGGTCGTAAGAAACGATACCCACATGGTCGGATCTTGATTTTTTCCATGGGGGCAGATATGGAATATCGTCGTGAGCTAACCGAGGTTCATGCCTTTCCAGCACCTTATGAGTCCCGTGGTGAGATTTACAGTGGTCAGGAGCTTCTTGAGGCGATGAAGGGCGACTCTATCCGCCTGATGGTTTTGTACTCTCACGGTAGTACAAAGCGAATTTATGGGCATAATCACAAAGAAGAACGTTATTACATAGATGATGGGCTGGCAACTTCTCCCTTCGAGATTGACAACTTCAAACACCCCAAAGCACGTTCTTTGGACAACCTCAAAAAGGAATTAGAGTACTATAAAACAATTAAGTTCTCGCACGATGCTGTTATTTATCTAGGTGCTTGTTGGGTAGCCAAGGCGGCAAAAGATGAGACCATGTTTGCCAAGGAGCTGGCGCGTGTCACAGGCGTTCCCGTGATTGCAGGCAGTGAGCGTACCGAACCCATCGAAGAGAATCATTATGAATTGACGTATTCAAACAGAGTGTTTTTTTATGAGTTTTATCCCGACGACCGAACCAATAGGATCATCGGGGAGTACTTCTGCCTATCGGATTTGGTTAAGGAGTATAAAAACAAGATATTGTCTGACCAAAAAAACGCAAAATAAGAAAAAACACTAGCACATGAATCAAAAAAGCCGTGAGTTTCTCTATCGCTATCTAAATAATAACGCGCCTGTAGGCTTTGAAAAGCCTGGACAGGAAATTTGGCTCGACTACCTCAAACCTTACACGGATGAGGTGATAACAGATGCCTACGGAACTGCCGTAGCGGTTGTCAATCCGGGGAAAGATTACAAAGTTGTCATCGAAGCCCATGCCGACGAAATCTCTTGGTGGGTACACTACATCACTGACGAGGGATACATCTACCTACAACGCAATGGCGGTTCTGACTTCATGATCGCACCTTCCATGCGAGCGCACATTCATACCGAAAAAGGAATTGTCAATGGGGTCTTTGGTTACCCTGCCATTCACGTTCGGGATCGGAGTAAAGACAAAGCACCTAACGCAGAAACCGTATTTGTGGATTGTGGGTGTGATAGTAAGGAAGAACTCGAAGAACTCGGCGTTCATGTAGGCTGTGTGGTAACCTTTGAGGCGGAGCTTACTGAGTTGAATGACCGCTATTTTGTCGGTCGTGCGCTGGATAATCGCATGGGTGGATTTATGATTGCGGAAGTAGCGCGTTTACTCCACGAAAATAAAGCTAAACTCGACTACACGCTTTATGTGGTCAACTCAGTGCAAGAGGAAATTGGCTTGCGAGGTGCGCAAATGATTGCCGAGCGCCTCAAGCCAGACGTTGCGCTCATCACAGATGTAACCCACGATACCCACTCGCCTGCCTACAACAAGAAAAAACAAGGTGATACTAAATGCGGACGCGGTCCGTCTCTGACTTACGCGCCCGCCGTACAGAACAACTTATTGAAATTGATTCTGGAGGTGGCCAAAGAAAAAGAAATCGAAATTCAGCGACAGATCGCGGTACGTTCCACAGGGACAGACACCGATGCGTTTGCATACTCCAACGCGGGCGTTCCTTCTGCATTGGTTTCTCTGCCACTCAAGTATATGCACACTACCGTAGAAACGGTACACAAAGAGGACGTTCAAAACGTCATTAAGCTGATGTACGAGTTTTTGGTTAAGCTCAAGGCAGGGCATAATTTCTCGTATTTCCAATAATTCAAACCGTTGCCTGTGTCTTCACAGACGACTGAAGTAACCAAACAGGCGTTCCTCGGAACGTCTTTTTTTATTTGCGAGAAGTAAACGCACGGAGTTCCGTACCTTCGTGGTATGAACATTCCCAATCCCAGACTTTTTATTTTAGGGCTTGCCTTACTAATGATTGGGGCAAATTTCTGGGGCTTTGATATTTATATTCTTGACGAAGCCAAAAATGCAGGATGTGCCCGTGAGATGTGGCAGCGTAACGACCTTATCGTTCCTACCTTTAACGACGAACTTCGTACCGATAAGCCGCCGTTTCATTATTATTTTATGATGCTGTCTTATTCCATTTTCGGAGTAAGTCCCTTTTCGGCGAGACTGTTTTCGGTTATTTTTGGTTTGCTAACGGTCTGGGTAAGCATGAATTTTGTAAAGCGATATTTGGGTGAAAAAGCCGCTTTCTGGACAGGTCTTGCTCTAGCCTGCTCCATACAAGTTGGGGTTCAATTTCATTTGGCTACCCCTGATCCTTACTTAATTTTTCTCTTGACTTTAGCCCAAACACAGTGGTTCAGGGCAGTTTTGGAAGGGCAAAAATGGCGGCTTTATCTCAGTTACATCGTTTTTGGCTTTGGCGTACTGGCAAAAGGACCCGTGGCGATTGTTGTACCTGGCGTGGCTCTGTTACTGTTTTTAGGATTGACGGGGCGACTTTCGTGGAAAGGGTTTCTGGCCGTTCACCCTTTTCGAGGTATTTTAACCGCAATTCTGGTCGCTGCGCCTTGGTATGTCGCTGTCGGACTAGAGACCGACGGTGCGTGGCTCAAAGGGTTCTTTCTGGATCATAACATTAACCGGTTTAGTTCCGAGAAAGAAGGACACGGCGGTATTTTTCTGATTACTCCTGCCATTTTTTGGATTGCGTTGCTGCCTTTCTCGATGTTTTTAGTTCAGGCGTTCCGTAAGGCATGGCAAGTACGCCGTGAGCAGGAGGTTTTGTCCTTTGCCCTCTCAGTAGTTGCAGCGTTTGTGGTATTTTTCTCTATCTCTCAGACAAAACTACCGAGTTATCCCGCACCCGCTTTTCCGTTTGGAGCGATGGTCTTAGGGTATTGGATTTCACAGATCCATAGTACAAAGTCTCTTCGGGTTCCACTCTGGATATGGCTTTTGTTGAGTGTTGTGATTGTGGGGGGTGTCGCCGTCGGGATTCGGCTTGATAAAGCACTTTCTGAGTTAAGTTACCTATCAGTGTTCTTTATTAGCCTACCGATAAGCGCGGTTTTGGGTTTGTTTTGGATTCTCCGAAGGCAGCAACTTCATCAAGGCTTGATGATTCTGGCAGCAGGAACGTTTCTAGCAGGGCAAGGCTTCTTTTACGGTGCGTTTCGGCGTGTAGATCAGGAAAATCCTGTGCAGGTAGTCTTTTCGGAAGTTTCTCCTGAAAGCGACTTTATTGGCTACCGAAAAGTGAACCCTGCCTTTGTCTTTAACCTTGAGCGTTCGGTACTAATTTTTGAAAGTTTAGATTCCTTACGAACGCAACTGGAACGAAATCCCGACTTTTATATTATTTCGGTCAAAAAATATGACGACG
>CAZNAK010000012.1:0-15104 GCA_964570645.1 uncultured Cytophagales bacterium
AGTTGGGCTTAGATGTAGAGTTCATGGATAAGCGAGAAGCAGAAGCGCGCCATCGGGTGGATGCCGTTATCCATTATGCGACCCATAAAAAACGCTGTCGAACCCAACTCATCTTGGAGTTCTTTGATGAGCTAAGAGAAGAGCGTTGCGGTGTATGTGATAACTGTTTGGCTCAAAAGAAAGCCGAAAAAAGTGCTAAAATTGATCCCGATGAACTGAAAAATCAGATGCTTTCCCTGCTCAAAAAAAAGCCTTATGCCACCGAAGACCTGCTCAAAATGTTTCCTCCAAACCTTGAAGGTGATATTCTCAAACTCATCCGTAAGTTTATCGCCTCCGGGACGTTACAGTTTACCGAAATGGGGGAGCTGAAAGTAGGTTAGCCTGCCAAACCTGATTTTGGAAATACAGTAACACTGTCTGGGATTCAGACTTGATGAAAAAGTACTAGATTTGCCTTATGGAGAACTTGAAGAAAAGCGTCCTTCGTGCTGAAGGTCTGGTCAAGAAGTACGGTGGACGAAAAGTAGTAGATGGGGTTTCGATTGAAGTACAGCAAGGTGATATTATCGGCCTGCTTGGTCCCAATGGAGCCGGAAAGACGACTTCTTTTTACATGATCGTTGGACTCATAAAACCCAATGAGGGGAAAGTTTTCTTAAACGATCAAGAAATTACGCCCCTCCCCATGTACAAACGCGCCCAGCTTGGCATTGGTTACTTGGCACAAGAGGCATCGGTCTTTCGGAACCTGAGCGTCGAGGAAAATCTACTTGCTCCCCTACAAATGTCTGGGGCAAGCAAGACAGAACAGCGCGAAAAAATGGAACAGCTCATTGATGAGTTTAAACTCCAAAAAGTACGAAAAAGCCAAGGACGAATGCTCTCAGGGGGAGAACGACGGCGCACCGAAATTGCCCGCGCCCTTGCCACCGACCCTGCCTTTGTTTTGCTGGACGAGCCTTTCGCTGGAGTTGACCCGAAAGCCGTAGAGAGTATTCAAATCTTGATTGCCAAGCTAAAAGAAAAGAACATCGGCGTACTCATTACCGACCATAACGCCAATGAAACACTTTCCATCACCGATCGCGTTTATATCCAGTTCGATGGACAACCGTTTAAAAACGGTACTTCTGAGCAAGTCGCTAACGATGCCGAAGTAAAAAGCCGTTATTTTGGGCGACACTACGAGTACAAAAAGAAAATTTTTACGGCAGAAGATATGGAAGAGTAAGACTTTTGTAGTCTCTTTATAATGCTCGCCGTGTTTGTTTCCTCACAAACATATTGATAGACTACTCCTCGGTCACGTACGAAAATATGGGGCGTATTTGAGCCGAGTCAAAGCCTAAGGCTTTTAAGGAATCCATCTCTTCTTTGACGATCTCGTTATTTCTTGTTACCCAGTCGGTATATTGAATACGACGAATAAGATCTCTACCGTCCACTTCATAGAAAGTATCGAAAATCGCTGCTACCTCTCGTGTCATGCTCGGGTTAGTTATCAGTGTATCGGCAAGGTCGCCTACACGTGCCAGACGCTCGTCATACTCGTCCATAAATGCTTTTTCACTGATATTTTCGGTCGTCATTGGGTTTTGTTCCAACCAGCGTAAATCCTCAGTAAAAGTCACCAGTGCCTCGGTTTCTTGGAAACCCTTAAGAGTGGGTAAGGCTTCAATGATTTCATTTGCTTTTTCGTTTCGCAATTTATCTGAGCTTACGATAGCTTCCCAGGACTTTGTTAGTCCTCTTTGTGTTTCCTCATAACGCATACGAAGCGGACGAGCGCGATCTAATTCTTCGGTAGTGGGGACACCCTGCCATTCGTCACCTTTTTGCGTATCCGTTTCAGCGTCCTTGGTTTCAGTAGATTGACAAGAAACGGTAAAAAGAAGAATGAGGGCAAAAAAATAATATTTCATTGTATTTTATTTTGGTTTTATAAAGCTCACATATATACAATTACAAAAATACATTTAGTTTAAGAGAAGACCGTATTACTTAGATAAAGTTTCGGTGAGGATACCAAAACCAACGACGAAAGTATCTTTCCTACCGTATTTTTGTTGACATGAAAGACACTAACCTTTTTCAGGTTCTCGTTGTGGGCGCGGGTCCTGTTGGACTAACGGCAGCAGCTTTGCTTGGGCAGTCGGGCATTCAGACTTTGCTGATAGAGCGAGAGACGACTATTTTTCCCTGTCCGCGCGCCGTGCACCTAGACGGCGAGGTACTCCAAATTTTTGATCGTTTGGGGTTATTTCCTAAGATTAATGCTGCTCTGCGTCCTTTTTTGGAGGCGCAGTTTGTGGATCAAAAAGGAAAGCCTTTTTGGGTGGAGCGTCTTCCGCCAAAACCTGAAGACCAAAAATTTTATGCCCGAAATTGGTTTCATCAGCCTACCCTTGAGCGTCTTTTACACCAAAAAATAGCAGACTTGCCTGCGGTTACTTTCTGGAAAGGAGAAGCGGTGAGGGATATTCAGCAGAGGCGCACGGTTGGGGTTTGTACAGCTTCTGGGAAAGAAGCAACAGGGAACTTTTTGCTTGCCTGCGACGGGGCAAAAAGCTTTGTAAGAACGCAGTTGAACCTACCCCTTCGGGATTTAGGCTTTCATCAAGAGTGGATTGTGGTGGATGCCGAGTCTCTCAGCACGCGTCTTCCCAAGGCACATATTCAATATGCTAATCCTGCTCGCCCAACGACTTACGTATGTGGTGTAAAAGGACATTTTCGGTGGGAGTTTATGGTGTTGCCCGACGAAAAGGCGGAAAATTTATTGCAGAAAACTCGCCTGAACGCACTTCTACGCCCTTTTGTCGCGCCAGAGGATATCCGCATCTTACGTAAAACGGATTACACGTTTCATGCGCTTGTCGCGGAGCAATGGCGAGTTAAAAATATATTTTTACTAGGTGATGCAGCTCATCAGATGCCACCTTTTGCCGGACAGGGCTTGTGTGCGGGGTTACGCGATGCCGAAAACATCAGTCAAAAGCTGTGCGCGGTTTTGCAAGATGAGGCATCCACTCAACTCCTCGACGCCTATCAAAAGGAACGAGAGCCGCACGTCCGAAAGGTGATGCGTGGGGCAATGTTTTTGGGCAAGCTCATACAGACCAGAAATCCCGTGCTGGCCCGTGTCCGAAATCAGGTTTTCCGCCTCATCGGACGAATTACACCGCTAAGAAAGTGGATCGTCAAGCAGGCAACGGGAGTATGAACCAAATGCTGCCACCCTGTCAGGCTACCTGTCATCTCTACGGGGTTTATCCTTCGGCACAGGGCTTGCACTTAGGCTAAAATTGATTTGTAGAGAACTATGGAACACGAAGATGAACAGCTTTCGAGCGCGATACTTTCCGACTTGCTAGAGCAGGACGACGACCTACAAGAACTTTTTGAAGAAACTCTTCAGCCTAATAACGGATTTCCAGAGGAGTTACCCATCATGCCGATCCGGAACACAGTACTTTTTCCCGGTGTGGTGATGCCTATTACCGTTAGCCGAGAGCGGTCGCTCCGTCTTGTGCAAAAAGTCTATGAGCAGGAAAATCGTCTTTTAGGAATTGTCGCCCAGCGTGATCTGGATATGACCATTCCTGATTTTGATGATTTATACGATGTCGGGACCGTCGCCCGAATTGTCAAGATGCTCATGCGGAAGGATGAAGAAATGGTGACGATCATCATTCAGGGACGGCGGCGGCTTTCGTTGGAAGAAGAGGTCGCCAACGATCCCTTTTTAACTGCCAAAGTGTTTTATGACGAAGATGAAATACCAGAAGATTCGGATGAGTTTGTCGCGCTTTTAAGCTCAATCAAAGGTTTGGCACTAGAGATCATTGAGATTAACCCCAAGCTGCCCGACGAGGCTAAGTTGGCCATCGAAAATATTGAGCATCCTCATTTTTTGGTCAATTTTATTTCTGCAAATATCAATATTTCGCTCGAAGACCGTCAGGAGTTACTAGAACTCGAAACGTTGTCCGAACGTGCCGTCCGCCTGATGGAACACCTCTCGAAAGAAGTTCAGTTGCTTCGGATCAAAAAAGAAATTACGACCAAAACGCACTCCGATATTGACCAGCAGCAGCGAGACTATTTCTTGCGTCAGCAGATTCGGACTTTGCAGGATGAGCTTGGAGAAAAAGCCCCTGAGCAAGAGCTAGAGCTATTTGTTAAGCGAGCCCAAGAGAAAGAATGGGGGGAGACCACCGCAGAGCACTTTGAGCGCGAGCTTCAACGTATCCGTCGTATGAACCCAGCTTCCCCGGAGTATTCGATCACCATGAATTATCTGGAATTTATGCTGGATTTGCCCTGGGATGAGGTTACGGAAGATGTTCTGGAGCTTAAACGCGCCCAAAAGATTCTGGATAAGGATCATCATGGCCTGCAAAAAGTCAAGAGCCGGATTCTTGAATATCTGGCGGTCGTGAAGTTGCGAAAAGATATGAAAGGACCGATTCTGTGCCTCCACGGACCTCCGGGTGTGGGGAAAACCTCACTCGGAAAATCTATCGCCAAGGCCATGAATCGTGAGTACATCCGCCTCTCTTTGGGAGGTGTTCGGGATGAGGCGGAGATGCGTGGGCATCGTCGTACTTACATTGGAGCGATGCCAGGACGGATTTTGCAACAGATCAAAAAAGTAGGTGCGTCAAATCCCGTAATGGTCCTGGATGAAGTGGATAAAGTTGGCTCGGACTTTAGAGGTGACCCCTCTTCGGCCCTGCTCGAAATTCTGGATCCTGAACAAAACAATACGTTTATGGATCATTATCTGGATACCGAATACGATCTCTCAAAGGTATTTTTTATTGCCACGGCAAACTCTCTGGACACAATTCAGCCTGCCCTGCGGGATCGCATGGAAATTATCGAAATTACGGGCTACACGCAGGAGGAAAGGCTCGAAATCGCAAAAAAGTACCTCGTTCCGAAGCAACGTAAAGAACATGGCTTAAAGTCTCTGGACGTAAAAATTACGGATGCAACTCTTAAACTCATTGTCAGCCGATACACGCGTGAGTCAGGTGTAAGAAAGCTCGAACAGCAAATTGCTGCCGTTATGCGCCATGTGGCCAAGTCCATTGCCATGGAAGAAGACTACGACAAACGAGTTAAGCCAGCGCAAATCAAAGAAATTCTTGGCGTTCCAGTTTTTGACGAAGAACGCTATGATGATAACAGCGCGGCTGGGATCGTGACGGGGCTTGCATGGACACCGTTTGGAGGCGATATTTTGTTTATCGAAACAAGCTTGAGTCGTGGGAAAGGTAAGTTAACCCTCTCAGGACAACTAGGCGATGTGATGAAAGAGTCAGCTACAACGGCACTTTCTTATTTAAAATCGTTTGCCGAAAAACTGGGTATCGACTATCGCATTTTTGATCACTACGATCTTCATGTACACGTACCCGCTGGTGCTGTGCCCAAAGATGGCCCCTCGGCTGGTGTAACCATGCTTACGGCGATGGCCTCGATTTTTACGCAACGTAAGGTTAAAGACCGTATCGCGATGACGGGCGAAATCACGCTTCGTGGAAAAGTGCTTCCTGTGGGAGGAATCAAGGAAAAGCTGCTTGCTGCGCGACGCGCTGGCATTAAAGAATTGATTTTTCCGCGCAAAAATGAGCGTCAAGTTGAAGAAGTAGAGATGAAGTACCGTAAAGACCTGACGGTTCACTTCGTCGATAAGGTATCCGAGGTCTTGGAGATTGCCTTGCTTGATGAGCAGGTAGCGGAGCCTTTGGTATTTCAGATTCCTGAGAAGAAGTAAGGCTAACTTGTTCCGCTATTTTTCTTTCGGTAGTGTGCCATAGCAATCCGTATTTGATGGAAGTCAATATCGGCGGGCAAGCGTTGTTTGAGTTCAGAGAGCCGTTCCCCCGGATCAGTAATTTCGGTGAGAATGACATCTAAGACCTTTTTGCCCAAAATCATTTCCGCCGATAGCTTACCTTCGTTCACAAAAGTGCTTAGGTGTGTGTAAATCGTTCCGACGGTAAGTTCGCGTGCGTGGGCAATTTCCTCTACGTTAAGCCCCTCTTTGAAAAGCTGAAAGCTGATGTCACGAGTAGGCGTTTTTTTGATTTTTTCCGCCGAGTGGCTGCGCTCCGCAGTAGCCCGAAGGGCTTCACTATTTTCAAGGTCTTCGCGGGAGAGCGTTTTGTCCGCAGATGCCCCTGCAAGTAGTAATTCTGCTTTCAGCATCTTTTGTTCTTCCCGAATGAGGCGCAGCTCTAGTTCTGAAAGCTCTTTCAAGTAGGTTTTGATCTGTTTTTTGCCGTGCAAAGCTTTTTTATGCTCCGCAAGTGCCTTCTGAATTTCCTGAAAACGCGGTTCAAAATACCCTTTTGCTTTCTGAACGCGACCGTGTAGAGCCGCCGTAAATTCTTCTGAGGGTACCTGCTCCGCAATTCGGTCAATTTGACGTAAAAACTTATCGGCGACTCCTTTAAGCATACGTACCTCGTCGAGTCGTTCTTGTGTCCATGTGCGGTACTGCTGACGTGCAGAACGGTTTTCGTCTTTGTTGAAGGCTTTTAGATGCTCCGAGAGTGCGTATTCCAAGTTCCGAAGGTCGAAGGCGCGTTGTGCGTATTGTGCCAAAAATAATCGGCGGTCGTCTTTGAGTGATTCCTGAAGGTCGCCCTCATCTTTTTTGCTCTGCGAGAACTCCGCCAAAGAGGGTTCTGGCATGAGGTTGCGGCGGGGGATCTGCGAGGAGAGTACCAAGCCTTCAATTCCCGTCAGCCGCGAGAGTGCTACGTACATCTGCCCCGGCGCAAAGGATCCCGAGAGGTCTAAAATCGCACGTTCAAAGGTCAGTCCTTGGCTTTTGTGTACCGTAATCGCCCAGGCTAGCCGCAACGGATACTGCTCAAACGTTCCCACAATTTCCTCCTCAACGATACCCGTTTGATTATCAAGCGTGTATTTTTTGTTCTCCCACGTAAAGCGTTCTACGGTAATGGACTCTTTTTCGCTCTCACAAAGTACCTTGATTTTGGTATCACTCAGGTAGGTGATCTCGCCGATTTTACCATTGAAATACCGCTTTTTTTCCTGCATATCGTTCTTGATGAACATTACCTGTGCGCCTTCTTTGAGCGTGATGTACTGCCCCGAAGGATACATACTTTCTGGAAAGTTCCCCGTGATGTAGGCCTGAAACTGAAACTCCTTGGTCGGAAGGTCATCAAGGCGCGAGGCGTTGATGGAGTCTGCCGTACGGTTGTGAGTCGTGAGGTGGATGTAGCCTTCGCGAGATTTTTGCTCGTAGTTTTCGTCGTAATAAGAATTGAGCAGCGCAATATCGTCGTCATCCATACGGCTATCTCGCAGGCGATTCAGTAGGCTGATGAAGTTCATATCTGCCTGTCGATAAACCTTTTCAAGCTCAATGTATAGCGGTGGCTCATGGCGTAAAACCCGCGAACCAAAAAAGTAAATGGTGTTGTAATACGGTTTGAGTACAGGCCATTCTTCGTTTCTTACGACGGGAGGAAGCTGGTTTAGGTCGCCGATAAACAACACTTGCACCCCACCAAACGGTAAGTTCCGACGGCGACGCACCGTCCTCAGGATCAAATCAATACAATCCAGCAAGTCGGCACGTAACATACTCACCTCGTCAATGACTAACAGTTCAAGCTCCCGTAAGACTTGCCGCTTATCAGACCGTAGACGTAAGTTTGCCAGCACCGAGCGTGGCGTATTTACTCGGGCGTTAGCGCGTTGGGGATTTTCCTCGGGGATAAACGTCCCGAAAGGAAGCTGAAGTAAAGAGTGTAGCGTCACCCCACCCGCATTGATGGCTGCAATGCCTGTGGGTGCGGCTACGGCGGTATTCTTGAAGGTATTTTTGATAATATGGCGGAGTAGCGTCGTTTTTCCTGTCCCTGCTTTCCCTGTCAGGAAGATATTACGGTTAGTGGTATTGACGTAATGAATGACTAGTTCGGCAAGCGGGGTAAAACGAAGTTCCATACACAAATCTAATCATTTTGCCTTCCAATGGAAAGGCAAAATGATTAGAGTCAACTCCTCCGCAAAGGCTTTGGCTTTATTCCGCTTCAAAAACGCCCTCGTAGATGTCCGAGAGTGGTAACGAAAGCGGGGAAAATGGCATTTTCAGTACGTCTTGCAGGACTTCATACCACTCGTACTCCCATTTTTTGCCATTACGACCGAAGCACTCTACACTCACCTTATCTTGTTCTACGAGTAAATAATATTGTAGGCTTTCTAGTTGGCTATATTCTTTGAGCTTGTCGTCACGGTCCGTTCGTGCTGTGGATTCAGAAAGCACTTCGATAATTAACGTAGGTTGGGTAATGGCGTACGTATCCTGCTGATCTGATGTAGGTGCAATGACCAAATCAGGGTAACGATAAATTTTTTCGGGACGAACGATAAGGCGTACATCGTGTGTATAGACCTTATAAGGTTTTCCTTTGAGTGCAGTTCGCAACGCGACTAAACAGTTACTCGTGATTTCATTAGCAATTCTTGATTCCCCAAGCATAGCAATAAGTTTCCCGTGGACAAATTCATGTCGGATTTTAGTGCTTTTTTCTAGCTCAAAGTACTCTTCTAACGTACAGAGGCTAGGCGGAACGGTAATGAGTGATTCCATACAAGAAAGATACTAAAAGTATTTGGTAGTCCTCAAGGGTTTCCAAAACCCTTGGGGGCTTTTTACTTCCGAATCACCGCATTCAACTCTTCCTCGAAGGCTTTGATAAGGCGGTTCATCGTTTTATCGATGGTCTTTTCGTTGAGCGTTTTCTTTTCGTCTTGCAGGCGGAAGGTCATCGCGTAGGCTTTTTTGCCTTCTCCGAGTTTGCTTTCGTCAGCAAAGACATCAAATACCTGCATATCTTGGAGGATTTTACGCTCTGTTTTTCGCGCTAAGGCTTCGATTTCGGCGAATTTCACCGCTTTTCCGACTACCAAAGATAAATCTCGTGATACAACGGGGAAACGCGGCAAGTCTTGGTTCAAAATGCGTTTTGGCTCATCTCCGACCAGTTTATGCCAGTCAAATTCTGCGTAAAAGACATCTTCGGTTACTTCCAGCGACTTAGCGAGCTTTTTTACGACAAGTCCCCACGTCACGAAATCTGTGCGGAGACCATACTGCCAGCGTCCGTCACCGATTTGAGTTGCACCTTCCAAAGATTTCCCGAAACGCTGCGCGATCAGTTGGACGGCTTGTGCAAGGCTGTAAAATGAAGTTTGTTTTGTCGGCGTATCCCAAGAAACCGCATTTTGGTTGCCGACCAGATACAACACGAGTTTCTCATCTTCTTGGTAGCCGTCCGCGACTTTATGGTAGGTTTTGGCGAACTCAAACAGGCGTAAATCGGTGTTTTGACGGTTGATATTATGACGGATAATCTCTAAGCCCGCAAAGAGTGGCGTTTGACGCATTACGTCCAAGTCTTCACTAAGTGGGTTTAGCATCGGGACATCTGCCGCCGTATCCAGCTCAGGTACAAGCTCCATATTGGCGGCGCGAGTCAGGGAGTTAGTCATGATCTCGTTCCAGCCGTTTCCGCTCAAGAAGAGGCTTAAATCAAACTTGATTCGGCTTTTATCCACTCGTGGGAAGCTGGCCAAAAAGTCCGCTTGAAGGTTTTGGCTGAGTTCGATTTGGTTGAAACCATGAATCCGTAAAATCTCCTCCGAAATATCAGCAGGACGCATCACGTCCACCCGATATGGCGGTACAGAAACGTGGAATTGCTCCTCGGTCTCTGCCGAAACCTCAATTTCAAGGGCTTCCAAAATGCGTTTGATCTCTGTTTTCGGGATCTCTTTACCGATAATTTTGTCTAAGTAGCTCCACTTTACGTCAAACTCGAAGTTTTGAACCGGGGTCGGATATACGTCCACGATCTCGGAACTTATGGTTCCGCCTGCAATTTCCTGAATCAACAAAGCGGCATATTTAAGGGCAAAAACCGTTACGTTTGGATCTGTTCCACGCGCAAAACGATAAGCTGCGTCCGTTTTAAGTTGATGGTTATTTGAGGTACGACGCACGTACTCAGGCGAGAAATACGCGGACTCCAAAAATACCTTTGTCGAGCCTTCGGAGATGCCCGAATTGAGTCCGCCAAACACACCCGCGATACAAAGCGGTGTGCCTTCGCCGTCGCAGATCATCAAATCTTTGTCGCCTAGCTTGCGCTCTTCTTCGTCGAGACAAAGAAACGGCGTTCCTTCGGGTAAGGTCTGAATGATGACTTTACCACCCTTAATTTTATCGGCATCAAAAGCGTGAAGGGGTTGCCCTAGCCCATGCAAAACGTAGTTGGTTACGTCCACGATGTTGTTGATGGGCTTCAAACCAATCGCCCGGAGGTGATTTTGCAACCAGCGCGGGGAATCTTTTACGGTTACCCCAGAAATGGTCAGGCCCGAATAACGCGGACAGGCTTCGGTATTTTTGACCTCGACACCGATTTCCGAATCGGTGTTTTCGACCTTAAAACCGCTTACGTCAGGACGGCTTACGTCTTTTCCGTACAATACGCGGAGGTCACGCGCTACGCCCCAATGTGAGGCGGCATCGGCACGGTTAGGAGTCAAACCAATTTCAATGACAGTATCTGTTTTTGGTTGAAACAGCTCGGCGGCGGGTGTGCCGTTGGGTAGGTCAGTATCCAAAACCATGATGCCGTC
Source organism: uncultured Cytophagales bacterium (assembly GCA_964570645.1). GTDB lineage: Bacteria > Bacteroidota > Bacteroidia > Cytophagales > Bernardetiaceae > DAISIL01. Next base: position 10,705 of record CAZNAK010000012.1, read on the forward strand.
GTGGGACTCACCTAACCCGATTTCATCTTCGGCACAAATCATTCCTTGAGAGACTTCGCCCCGAATCTTTGATTTTTTGATTTTAAATGGTTCTCCTTCCGAGGGGTACAACATTGTTCCGACGGTTGCGACAACGACTCTTTGCCCTGCCGCCACATTGGGCGCACCACACACGATAGGCGCGAGTTCGTCCGCCCCGATGTCCACGGTGGTGCATTTGAGTTTGTCGGCGTTCGGGTGTTGGACGCAGGTTTTGACTTCACCGATGACAATTCCCGCCAAGCTGCCCGTAATTTCTTCAAAAGTTTCGATTCCCTCGACCTCCAAGCCGCTAAAGGTGAGTTTGTCCGAGAGTTCTTTGGGTAAAATATCAAGAGAAATAAATCGCTGTAACCAGTCAAGGGAGATTTTCATAACACGTATTATTTTGAAGGGGCAAAACTACAAAGAAATGGGGAAAGCTGCTTTTGCAAAAAGTGGTTATCTTGAATCTAAACTTTCCACCCCTTAACCCTGTTCCAAAAACTATGGAAGCTGCTACACTGACTCGTAGGTTTACGCCGGAGGAGTATTTTGCGGTATTGGATCGCCCTGACATCAAGGTAGAACTCGTTGACGGGGAGATTATTCCGAAAGAAAGTCGTGATCCTTTACCCGTTTGGGTGGTCGAGGAGTTGCTTAAACCCGATTTTAATACAGACATCTTAGACGATGAATTTCCTGTAGCTACGACACGACACGATAGAATTGCGAATAATTTAGTGTTCATCTTACGTACTCAGTTGGACGAGTCAGACTTTGAAGTAACCGTACATGCACCCAAAGTTTATATCACAATCTCAAGGGAACGTATCGACTACCCGATGTAACGGTCGCGCCTGCCCCCTGATGCACAGAAATACGAGGAGGATTGCTTGACAAACCCTATCGTAATTATTGAGGTTTTATCTCCCTCTAACGCAGGAAAAGAGTTTGAAGAAAAGCTCTGGGAATACAAATCCGTAGAAAGCATTCAAGAATATTGGTTGATTCATCAGGATAAAGTGCGGGCGATGCAGTTTGTACGGCGTTCTGCCAAATAGTGGTTGCAGCGTGGCTATGATTTAGAAGAAGAAGCCTTGAATTTTCCAAGTTTGGCTATTGCCTTAGAGACCAGTAAAGTTTATCAACATACAGACTTAATGGAGGGAAAGTAAGCCACTTCTTCATATCTTTGCCCTTGATAAACATCTTTTTAGCTCGTTCCGTTAGTTGACTATGCAAAAAGTAGCGTTCCATACCTTAGGTTGTAAATTGAATTTTTCCGAAACCTCCACTCTTGCCCGTATGTTTGAGCAGCGCGGCTACAAGCGGACAGAGTGGGAAAATGATCCTGATATTTTTGTTATCAATACGTGTTCTGTAACCGATAATGCCGATAAAAAATGTCGGTACATGATCCGAAAAGCCAAAGAGATTTCTCCAGAATCCTATGTTTTGATTGTCGGTTGCTACGCGCAACTTAAACCCAAAGAAATTGCCGAAATCCCCGGTGTAGATGCTGTTTTAGGCGCGGCCGAGAAGTTTCGGATGTTTGAATTACTGGATGATTTTACCAAAAAAGATAGCGCACAGGTTTGTGCTTCGCAGATTTCGCAAGCGACAGACTACAACGCTTCTTTTTCTGAGCTTACCGACCGAACGCGGGCTTTCCTTAAAGTTCAGGACGGGTGTGATTATAATTGCGCTTTCTGTACTATCCCACTCGCACGGGGCAACAGCCGAAGCGATACCTTAGAAAATGTCCTTGCTGCGGCTCAAAAAATTGCTGCCTCTCCCGTTCAGGAAGTAGTACTGACGGGCGTAAACACGGGGGATTACGGAATTATAAACGGCAAGCGCGAGACTGACTTTTTGACCCTCATCAAGGCACTTGACAAGATAGAGGGCATTAAACGCTTTCGGATTTCCTCTATTGAGCCTAACTTGTTACACGATGAGATTATTGAGTTCGTGGCGCAATCCCAGAAGTTTGTCCCGCATTTTCATATTCCCTTGCAGTCGGGGAGCGATAACATTTTGCGCCATATGCGTCGTCGTTACAAAAGCAGTTTGTACGCCGAGCGCGTTTCAACGATTCGTCGCCTGATGCCAGAGGCCTGCATCGGTGTTGATGTGATTGTGGGCTTTCCGGGAGAGACCAACGAGGAGTTTGAGACGACTTTTTCTTTTCTCCACGAGCTTGAGGTTTCGTACCTCCATGCCTTTACGTATTCCGAGCGTCCCAATACACGTGCTGAGGATATGAAAGGCGTTGTTCCGAAGGTAGTTCGTCAGGAACGTTCTAAGCGACTTCGTAATCTGTCTAATAAAAAGAGGCATCAGTTTTATACAAACCAGCTCGGAAAAACAGGTCTAGTACTCTGGGAGAGCGAAGTCAAGGACAGTAATCTGCAAGGATATACGCAGAACTATGTCCGTCTTGAGACTCCTTTTTCGCCTGAATTACCTAATTCCATTCAAAAAGTTGAACTGACCGAAATTCTGCCATCGGGAAATGTAGGGTGTATTGAGGTAGGAAATGAGGCTGTTGTATCGTGATAACAAAAAAAGCGTTCTCTTTTTTTTAAGAAAACGCTCTTATTCATCATCAATCAATATTAGAAATCACTCCCTTCTATCGGGATACGAGACTTATCTTGAAGTCCCTGGCGATATGGAATACAAACGATAAGCATATCTTCTTCATATCGCGCAGAAATGTTCGTTACATCGCTCCGATGCGAAAGCGGAAGCTTCTGAAAAAAACTAGGTACAACCGTTGCCAAGCCCTCTTTGGTATCCTTTGCCTGCGGCTGATGGTCTGGTAAGACCGTGAAGATTGCCAACCCATGACCTTGTACCTCAAGGTTGTATGCACTAGCGGGTAAGGAAGGCGTACGGAGCTTGATCTCAATTCCCCAATCGTAATTATGTTTTGTTAGTTTTGTTGCCGCTACGCCACCGTGTACCGTATTTGCTTCGTTAAGTTGTCCAATTATATCTCGAAATGCGTTTTTTCCCTCTTTCATAGCATTTTTATCTTCTTGTTCATCCTTACTAGAACAAGGCTTATGCCAGAGCCTGAAAATAAAAAAGCTAGACTTCTCGACAGGTGTCGTAATTTTACAGGTGTCAGTTTGGCAAGCAAAGAGGTCTGTATGCTGTCACTTTTGCTTATTTTTCAATCTACTTTGAGGTTTTCAATCTTGTTCTGATTGGTTTTCGCCAGTAAGCTTAGTACTTCAGAGTAACGGATCATTGCTTTTTTACCTCGATTTGTGAGACGATAGGAGGTATTAGGGCGACGGCCAATAAATTTTTTGCGCACTACGATGTACTCGACAGCTTCCAGCTTTTTGAGATGGCTGGCAAGGTTACCATCTGTGGCATCGGTAACGATTTTGAGATCATTATAATCCACCCAGTCGTCGTGCAGTAAGACAGACATAATGACCAAGCGAAACCGATTATGAATCGTTCCATCTAACTCTCGAAGTACATCTTTTAACTTTATCATGGCCCAAACGCATACAGTCTAAAAAGAGTAGCAATTTAATGTTTTTGCGCCATAAAAGCGGTTTATTTAGTTGTTTTTCCATGAAGCCTACCCTGTAAAATCCCTCTTAAGATACATCTAAAAAGAAGATTTCTCTGTATTTTTTCTGTATATTACCTCAATTTTTAACCCTAAAATCGAAATTTTATGTCCATTTCTCGTGTTAAGGCACTCGAAATAACCCAAAATCGTCCTACGGTAGAGGTCACACCGCCGTCAGCAAAAATCTCAGACTACTTCGGTGAACTCATTTTTGGTAAAGATGCGATGAAAGCGTATCTGCCTACGGGGTCATTCAAAAAGCTCTGGAGCGCGATCCAGAAAGGTGAAAAAATCAGTGAAGAACTCGCCGACGCTGCCGCTTCTGCCATGAAAACTTGGGCTACCGAACGCAGCGTGACGCACTACACACACTGGTTCCAGCCGATCCGTGGTAACACAGCAGAAAAGCATGATTCCTTCTTTGAGTTATCCGCAAATGGCGAAGCCATCGAAAAGTTTAAAGGCACCACCCTTGTCCAGCAAGAACCCGATGCGTCTTCTTTTCCAAGTGGTGGACTCCGAAACACCTTCGAGGCACGTGGCTACACGGCTTGGGATCCTACTTCGCCTGCCTTTATTTTTGAGTTAGGTGGTGTAAAAACGCTTTGTATCCCCTCTATTTTTGTTTCTTACACAGGGGAGGCCTTGGATTACAAAGCTCCTTTGTTGAAGTCTTTAGAGCTTATTGGTCAGGCGGCAACGAAGGTTTGTCAGTATTTTGATCGTAACGTCACACGTGTAAAGGCGACCTTGGGTGCAGAGCAGGAGTTTTTCTTGGTAG
>CAZNAK010000013.1:0-12932 GCA_964570645.1 uncultured Cytophagales bacterium
ACTGATGTTTGACAAGGAAAAGGTTTTTAAACCCTTTTCGCGCTAATTGCTGCGCCAGTTTATTTGCTTCATCTTTGGTATTTTGTCCTACCAAAATACGGAAAACGTATTTATCCTCAGCTACTTGGTCGGCTAAAATGAAGGTCTGGTTAAAGCCTTTTTGATAAGGTTTGGCTCCCATTTTTACGGCTTCGGAAAGCTCACTCGTCTTTCCAATCAAAACTCCATAACCAGCCGCAGCAATCTGCTCCCCCCAAAGATTGTAGGTAAGTGCCTCATCGGATAGCTTGTACGTTTTTTCGTTAATAACAACTTTTTGGGGCTTCACTACCATTTTTTCGGAAGTCGCTGCTACATCTGAGCAACGCTTACCGTTATCCCCTACTCTAAGAACTTTAATTTTTACCTTTGCCGTTCCTGCCTCAATAAGCCCAACTTTTTCGGCTGCAGCGCGGCTCAGATCTATTATTCTACCACTTTTCCTTGAAGGACCTCTATCATTGACTCGTACCTCTACGGTACGATTATTCGATAGGTTAGTAACTTGAATCAAACTACCAAACTCTAGTGTACGATGCGCTGTTGTTAACCTGAACTTATTGTAAGGCTCCTCACTGGCAGTTAGCTTGCCATGATACTTGTCATTGTAATAAGAGGCATCCCCTCTTTGCTCAGCACATAGTTGCGTAACGTCTTGAGCGTAAGTAAGGCTCACAGACAAGAATAGGAGTACTGTTAAATGGGTGAATCGCTTCATTTTTTTGCTTTTGTTGATTCTAGGATTTGTAAAGAGTTGTCAAAACTAAGAGATTTTTCCTGAAATGGTTTCTCGAAGAGGGTTTTTATTTTAACTTTGAAAATTAGAAATACGACCAAACTAATCATTTAACGAAGTGGAAAGTAATCAAGACATCATCTACACGCAACGAATCCGCGCGGGAAGAAGAACTTATTTTGTGGATGTAAAAGCCACCAGATCAGAGGACTACTACATTACAATTACAGAAAGTAAACGTCATAATAACTCAGACGGCAGTCACTCGTACAAAAAGCATAAAATTTTCTTGTACAAGGAGGACTTCAACAAGTTTCAGGAGGGATTACTTGATGCAATCAATCATGTGAAGACGGAGCTTATACCCGACTACGATTTTGAGAAGTTTGACGAGAATAATGATGAGGATGGCTTTGAAGGAAACGGCTTCAAACCCATCACCGATGACCTTAAATGGGATTGATGGAATATCACCAACTCACAAAAGATCGACTTCGTAAGCTAGTTATTCTTGCGCTAATTTTAGTAACGGGTTGGCTCGCCATTGAAATCACAGTAGAATTGGTAAGTGGAGCGACGCTTTTTGTCGCTTATTTCACCGATATTCTGACTTATTTCATCATTTCCTTAGTACTTAGTTCAGTACTCCGAACACCTACCAACTACATTAATCAGACCTTCATTTTGGGTGTGCGTGTTCCGCGTGGACTAGCCATTCTGATTTCGTTTTTGATTCTGCTGGCTATCATCACCTTATTTATTATTCTTTTTATCCCACTCGTGCGGGGTCAAATAGATGTCATCAGCAAAATTAATTACGAGGAAGTGTTTGCTGAGATCGAAAAGCCAATCGAGGCGGCAGAGAACTACCTCTACGATTTGGGTTTTATCTCCGCTGAGGCGGCAGGCTTCAACTTACGGACGTATTTTTCGCGGCTTCTGGATACTGAGATATTGGGGAAACTTCAGAATTTTATCAGCGGAATACTTTCAACGACAAGTAACGTTTTTGTTGGAAGTTTAGCCGTGATTTTTATGACTTTTTTCCTCCTCTACGAGAAAGGAATCCTTCGTAAGACGATCATAAACCTTATTCCGAATAAGTATTTCGAGGTCTCGATGAGTGCGCTTTACAAAGTAGATCAGCTTCTCTCTAACTACCTCCTAGGGCTGCTCTCACAGATGTTTTCTATCTTTATAGTAGCTGCTTTTGGACTAAAAATCGCAGGAATTGAGTATGCTATCACCATAGCGGTCTTTGCTGCCCTAGCAAACCTCATACCGTATCTAGGCCCCATTTTGGGCGCAAGTTTTGGGTTATTAGTATCGCTCTCGGCAGAGTTAGCCTCAGAAGACCCCGAATACCTCGGGATCATACTTCGTGTAGGTATCGTCTTTTTGATTGTCCAACTGATGGATAACCTTATTTTCCAGCCCCTCATCTTTTCGCGCAGTGTAAAAGCTCATCCACTAGAAATATTTTTAGCCGTCTTTGTGGGAGCAAGTTTAGGACAAGCCCCCGGAATGATTCTTGCCATCCCAGCTTACACGATTGTACGTGTCGCCGCCATTGAGCTTTATTTAGGCGTTCGGCAATACCGCGTTTTTAAGTAACACGAGGTCTTTTTTAAGGTTTAATCTTAGCAAGTAGCGACGTGACTCCTTATTTCCCGCCTTCTAAGTCTGAAAGTTTATTTACAACACGCCCCTTAAAATAAATTTTAACTTTTGGTTGTGCTACGCTATTGGTATGCAAGGTAACCTCTTCAATTCTTGGATCTCCAGTCTCCTGCGCGTTGTACATAAGCTCCACTTCTTTCTCCTTACCTCCATAAATTCGCATTCCTGCGTACGAAATCAAATGAACGCAATTACAGGAACTGGTCACCTTTGATACATTGAGATAGGTCTTTCCCTCATTTCGAACCAAAATTTTCTTTTTCACCTGTGTCCACTTCGGGATTGCGCCCAAATCGAACGTATCCGCTTCCAAAACCATCAGCGATGCTTCCCCGGGGTCGGGCAAAGCAATACCCCGGATTAAAAGCGGGTAATCAGGGGTTTTAGCGTTGGAATAGACGTGTATGTTTTTAAAAAAGTTACCCTCATGATCTTCACTATCATAGCTCACCGACACAAAACCACTATCCTGAGGCATCACGGGGTCTTTTGTCCAGGTGATATTTGTGCAGCCACAGCCTGCGTCAACTTCTGAGATCACAATGGGTGCATTGCCTGTATTTTGAAACTTAAAAACGTGAGTCACCGTCTTTCCTACCACAAAAGGAAGAAACTCATGACTCTCCTCCCTAAAAGCAAAGCTACCCTGTCCATAGACGGTCGTACTTGCCAGAAAAATGAATATGCTTAGTAATTGAGTTTTCATGATGTTGATGTTAAGCAGAGTTAGAGAAACGTGGAATAAGCTACGCTGTCCGCTGTTGCCCAAGGCGACGAAACCGAAACCGTGGATTTGGCTGGTCGCTCGCATCGCTGTGGTCATCCACCGTAACCTCGATTTGCTCAGGGAACTCTTGGAGGACGTTTTTGATCGTACGAGCTTCCCTGATATTTTCAGAGAGATCAGTCCAAATTTCTTCGCCCGTTTGCAAGGTAACTTTCATACGAATTACTGCCCGTGGTCTGAAAGGCGCGAAAAAAGAAGATTTTTTCTTATTGATTTGTAGATGCAAGGATTTTAGCTGTGCATAACGAAATTTCTGGTTCTTCCGTTTGAACTTCTTTCGTGTAATTTCAATACCCCGGTTACGGAAAATCACACTACGGAAGTTATAAATACGCCGAAAATAATCAAAAATCAAGGCTCCTATGGCTCCCACTACAACCGTTAGCCAAACGTACATAAAGCCTCTGCCCCACCCCAATACGTCTGCAATGGTGTATTTACTAAGCCAAATGAGTGGATAAAAAAAGCCTCCCATATATTCCAAGGGGTGTTTTCGTGGGTCTTTAGCATTAAGTGAGGCTTCGTAACGCACCTCGCCCAAGGTTGTCTGAGGTTTGAGGGCTACGTTTTGAAAAATAGGGATCTGACGTAATGTGCGTGACTGCCCACAGTGCCTCTTTCCCAGATACTCCCAGCTATCTTTCAGAAATGCCGACTTACAAGAGGCACAAACAACCACCTCGTCACCAGCTTCTAAGACTTCGCCAGTAATGGGGTCATTACGCTCTTCTTCCAAAAACTCTTGATGCTTTTCTAAGGTTAAGTAGTGAACATGCATGGCTTATTTAACGTGCAGATTATGGTTTCAGTTTCAAACTTGTTTAAGTTATACAAAAAATAGAATGAGAATCAAGGAAGCACAGCAAATCGTTGACGAGTGGATTAACACTACGGGCGTACGTTATTTTGATGAGTTAACAAATACGGCCATTCTGATGGAAGAGGTCGGGGAGGTAGCCCGCATTATGGCGCGAAAGTACGGCGAGCAATCGTTTAAAAAGTCAGACGAGTCCGTTGACCTTGGAGATGAAATGGCAGACGTACTTTTCGTACTGATTTGCCTTGCCAACCAAACCGACATTGATTTGACCGCAGCCCTTGAACGCAACCTATATAAAAAAACCAAACGTGACGCAGATAGACATAAAAACAACCCTAAGCTGCGATGAATAACGGTCAAAATACACATTCCTTTTGTTTTTGAAGAACCTGAACAAGAAGCCTTGTTGATACGTTAAAATTGTAGAGTATGCAAAGTACCTCATGCTATGCGATATGCCGTGTAGCTTGTTTTCTTTCTCAGGAATTTGTAATTTTCCATTGAGAAGCATTATCTTTGCATCTCGTTTTTGAAATAAGGTATTCATCAAAACGAAATTAAACTATCGCACGACCGAGAAGACCGAGAAGGCCGCGTGTAAGGCGCGAAGAACCCTACAAAGTAAATGATCGAATCCGCGTTCGTCGGATACGATTGGTAGGTGACAATGTAGAACAAGGAATTTATCCAACCGATAAAGCCCGTAAAATTGCTGAGGAGCAGGGACTTGACCTCGTGGAGATCGCGCCAAAAGCCGATCCCCCCGTCTGTAAAGTCATTGACTACTCTAAGTTTAAGTACGAGCAAAAAAAGAAGCAGAAAGAGCTAAAAGCAAAGGCACATAAAGTTGTCGTCAAAGAAATTCGGTTTAGCCCGAATACAGATGATCACGACCTAAGCTTCAAGTTACGGCATGCCGAAGGATTCCTGAAAGACGGAAATAAAGTAAAAGCTTATGTTCATTTTGCGGGTCGTTCGATTTTATTTAAAGACCGTGGACGCGATTTGTTATCCAAATTTGTTGAAGAACTAAAGGACATCAGCAAAATCGACCAAGCGATCAAAATGGAAGGGAAACGTATGACACTCATGCTAGCACCTACCAATCCTACTCCAAAGAAAAAGGAGAAGGAGGAAAAGAAAGAAGACAAGGATTAAATTTTAATATGTTATGCCAAAAGTAAAGACTAATTCAGGGGCAAAAAAGCGTTTTAAGCTCACCGCAAAGGGGAAACTAAAGCGTAAACACGCCTTTAAAAATCATATTTTGACTAAGAAAGCGACAAAACGTAAGCGTAATCTTCGCCATTTCACTATCGTGGATGGTGCGGACGAGCGTCGTATGAAAGACCTTCTTAATCTCTAATTTTTCTCTTTTTGTTTGTTGGATCAGGCTTTTTCAGCGAAGTACTTTATCCATTGATAGAGTCGCCGAAGCCGTAAACAAAATCTAAATTATGCCACGTTCAGTAAATTCTGTTGCCGCGCGTCAACGACGCAAAAAAATGATGAAACACGCCAAAGGTTTCTTTGGTCGTCGTAAAAATGTATGGACGGTAGCTAAAAATGCCGTCGAAAAATCTTGGCAGTATGCCTACATTGGGCGCAAGCTCAAGAAGCGTCAATTCCGTAGCCTCTGGATCCAGCGTATTAACGCAGGTGCACGTCAACACGGGATGTCATACTCTGTATTTATTCACAAACTCAGTCAAGCTAACATTGACTTAAATCGTAAGGTATTGGCTGATTTGGCGATGAATCATCCTGATGCTTTCAAAGCAGTTATCGACAAGGTAAGATAAATTATTTTCAGACAATTTCTTGGACTACAAAGATTTAGCTCTCTCATTTTATGGCTAAGTCTTTGTAGTTCTGCTTTTTAACCCCTTCTTACTATGTCAAAGAGCTACATCCTTGCAGGCACTGTTGTTTTTATAGCTTTTCTACTCGTTGGCTATGGCGTGAATCTGGAAAGTCAGCAGGATGTTTTTTTTCGGAAGTATGACCGCACCTACGGACGTATTTTAGAGCATAAAAAAGACAGTCTGGAACGGAGCTTTCCCGTAGCCGTTTTTATTGCTGAAGACAGCCAACGTATCAAGGTTCCTCTTTACGAACAGTCCGCATCAACATACGAAATCGGTGACCCGGTAAAACTTTATTACGATCTTATCAACCCAACAGACGCTGGACTAATTCAAGATAACAGTTTTCAAGCCTGGTTTTTCAAGCTATCAGGAAGTGCCTTGCTTATCGGTGTTATTATTTGGTCGGTTTTAGGTTTTCGTAGAGTCCAGCAACGCAATCACCTTCTCCGCCACGGACGACGCATACGCGCACAGGTACTCTCCGTAGATCACGACCCGCAGATTAAGGTCAATGGGAAGCCCGCTTACCTCATTCATTGTCAGTGGAAACCTAGTGATGGCGGCGGAAAATACTATACATTCCGCAGCGAGCCACTTTCTGAGAACCCAACAGGAAAAGTGCGAAAAGACATTTTTGTTTATATTGACTTCAAGAATCCTGAAAAATACTGGGTGGATACCTCTTTCTTGAATGCCTAAGCGATGACTTTTAATCCAGAAATTCAGCTACTGTTCAACTTATTTTCTCGTATTACGCAAGAATAACTCGTTCTTCCTTTGCAGAAGATTGAGAGGAGGTAAAAACAAAAGATTTGCGTAACACAACTTACTTCTTTTATCTTTACAGAATACGTAAACCAAACCAAAATACCTGATGAAACGATTAAATGTAGTGGTAAGCTTACTTGCATTTGTATTTTTAACTTCATGCGGAAGCTCTTTTGATGAAAAGCTTCATGAAGAAATGCAAGCAGCACATAAGGCAATGGAAGATGCTCATATCGAAATGGAAAAAGAGCATGAGGCACTTTTGGAGGAACACGAAAAAGTATCCGCGCAGCTCAGTGAAAAGCGCACAGAACTTGACTCCGCCTTAGCCATTGAGCACGGTTTACTACTCACCCGCCACGATGAAGTGTTTGCCCAACATCAGGAAATGCTTAAAAAGCATGAAGAAATGATGGTAAAACACCAAGAGATGATTGGTGCACACAAAGCAGGTACACTTACCGATGAAGAGGCAAAGGAGCAGCACGCCGAACTCGAAGAAGAACATGCAATGATTGACGAAGAGCACAAAAAAATCGCTGAAGATCACGAAACAATCAAGGCCGAACATCAAAAAATGATGGAGCAGCACAAGACCGCCTCAGCAGAAGCAGAGATGACGGAATAGTTTTTCATGCCCTAAGGGCTTCCTAAGTGTCCTTAGGGTATTTTTTGAACCATGGGTGTATGATTATCATTATTGGCGCAGGCATTAACGGACTTGCCCTTGGCTACGAACTCCAAAAGCGCGGTATCTCCTATCAAATTCTGGAGGCTACCCAACGAGTAGGCGGTTGTATCAACTCTCAGAAAGTTGACGATTATTGGCTTGAACTTGGCCCTAACTCTTTGCTCTGTAATTCAGAAGTCGATCAGGTGATTGATGAGGTTGGCTTACGCGATCAGGTTGTGGAGGCAAATGAAATCAGTAATCGCCGATATATCTTTAAGAAAGGTCGCTATCAAAAGCTTCCTGCAAAGCCTCAACAGCTACTTTTTAGCTCATTTTTTAGCTTCAAGACTAAACTTGCCGTTTTCAGAGAGTTTAGAAATAAATCTAAAGGGACAGAAAACGAAACACTCAGTAGTTTTTTTGGGCGACGGTTCTCGCAAGAAGTGGTGGATTACCCGCTAAACACTTTTGTAGCAGGAATTTATGCAGGAGATCCTGATCAACTACTACTCCGAAAGGCATTTCCTGTCTTGAAACGATACGAAGATGAGCATGGCTCAATCCTACGCGGCTTTATCAAAAACAAGACAGGCGAACGTAGGAAGTCAGTTTCTTTTCGGGAGGGAATAAGCCAGCTACCGCGTACGATGGCAAAGCAACTTAATATTCGTTTACAAACGCCTGTTCAACGCATCACTAAAGGTAGAAATGGAAAGTTTAGCCTTCAAATCGCTGGAAACGAGACGTTAGAAGCAGAAAAAGTTGTGTTGGGCGTTCCGACTTCGGCGGCGGCAAATTTATTACATGACTGTAAACCTACCTTTGCCGAGGCTCTTCGGCAAGTGAACTACCCACCGATGGCAGCAGTCTATTCGGCCTTCAAGAAGTCATCCGTTAAACATCCTTTGGATGGCTTTGGGGGCTTACACCCTCAGAAAGAAGGGCTGTTTGCGGCAGGAAGTATCTGGAACAGCAGTACTTTTGCGGGAAAATGCCCTGAGGACGAGGTTTTACTCACGACTTTTATCGGTGGAGAGCTATACCGTGAACGCGCTTTAATGCCCGAAAGTGAAGTCTTAGATCGCGTCACCAAAGAACTCAAAAAACTTCACCAGATTACGGACGAACCTACCTTTCAGCACTTTTATCGCTGGGAAAAAGCCATCCCGCAGTACGATAAAAATATCCTTTCGGCGCATGCAGAAGCCGAAAAAGTGGAATCAGAAGGGTTGTTTGTCGCTACCAACTGGAAAGACGGCATCTCCCTCGCCGATGCCTTTAAAAAAGCAAAGGAGCTTAAGGAGAAGTTGATGCGGTAAATTAGCTGGAAGTTGTCCATTAGCAGACACAAAGTTGACCGAGTATCAATACTTTACTGGAAAACATACACACCACCGATGATTACGAGACTTAACACGCTCTACTGCTGTAAGGCTGCATTCTTTTCCTGCTCTTCAAGGCTTTCACGACGGCGACGCTCACGCTCTTCGGCTTGTTTGCGCTCTGCCTCAATTTCAGCCTGCTGTTTTGAGAGTCGCTCTAAGCCTCTTACGCAAGCCTGATGAATCACATCGAGTTCTCGCTTGAACTCACTTTCAGGATATTTGTCGATAAACTCCTCCTGATATTCAATCGTCTTCTCAAATCGCTCTTCTTGCTTGTGCAGACGACTCCTCTGAGCGTAGTCAAAAGCTGCCTTGGTACGTAAATAATGCGCTTGCTCACGCAGGCGTGAGTCGGGAAAGGCACTTTCAAAGTTTTCAAACGCAATGATTGCCGCGTGATGTATGCCAACTTTAGCATAAAGATTAGCGTTCTGAAAAGCTTTTGACTCTAACTTACGTTGTTGCAAATCCAATAAACGGGTCGCTTCTGGCGCGTATTCACTGTTCGGGAAAAGGTTGATAAAACCCTGCAAAGCGACAATAGCCTCACGGGTACTAGCCTGATCGAGTTCTGGGTCGGGCGCATCAAAGCATAAAGATTCAGCACTTCGGAATAGAGCTTCCTCGGCGCGCTCGCTACGACGATACGTATCAAAATAGGTGCTGAAATAGTGCGAAGCGAGTAGGTAATCGCCTTCATAGTAGTGGCAGTACGCGTAGGTAAACTGCATTTTCTGCGACTCTGGACGACCACGATACAAAGGAATTAAGTCTTGAAACAAGAGTGCGGCCCGATAATAATCCTCTTCTTCGTAGTACTCGTAGGCTGCTTTTATCTGTGCCTGAAAATTGGGATTTTGACGAATCCGCTGAAATTTACTGCATGCTGTTGTCAAGAATAATAAAGTCAGGACAACAGCAAAAAAACCTAATCTTCTCATAGCTCCAAAAGTACAGCTTGATTTTCCGGAAATCCCAATAATTTAATCATTTAACGTTTACCTTTGCCTTTATGAGACAAAAATTACTACGTTCGGGAGCCGACGAACTGAGTTATGAAATACGAGGAATCGTACAAAAGGCTCGTCAAATTGAAGCCTCTGGCAGACCAATTTTTTGGGAAAATATCGGCGATCCGATCCAAAAAAACGCGCAAATTCCGCTTTGGATGCGTGAAATTGTGGCTGAACTTGCTTCCCAGAACGAGACCTATGGCTACTGCGATTCCAAGGGCGTTCTAGAGACACGCCAGTTCTTGGCTCAACTTACCAACCAATTAGGGGGCGTACAGATTTCGGCAGAAGATATTTTATTTTTTAACGGACTGGGTGATGCAATCGCGAAGCTTTATCAATTCTTAACACCAGCGGCCCGAATTATCGGACCCTCACCCGCCTATTCTACGCACTCATCGGCGGAAGCTGCCCACGCCAATACACACCCTATTACCTACAAACTGGATCCCAAAAATCATTGGTTACCCGACCTTGAAGACCTGTATTTACAGGTAAAGTACAATCCCAACATTGTAGGCATCCTAATTATCAATCCTGATAATCCGACGGGTATGGTATATCCTCCTGAAGTCTTGGAACGAATTGTGGATATTGCCAAAACGTTCAACCTCTTCCTGATCTGCGATGAGATTTACCTTAACGTCACTTACAATGGGGCGGCTGCACAAGCAATGGCAACTTATCTGGGCGAAGTACCCGGAATCGCACTCAAAGGAATCTCAAAGGAACTCCCCTGGCCAGGAGCGCGCTGTGGATGGGCAGAGTTTTATAACCGAGAAGCAGATCAGGAATTTGCGCGCCTTTGCACAACGCTAGAAAATGCAAAGATGATCGAAGTCTGTGCGACCAAACTACCGCAGCTTGCCATTCCCAAAATCCTTGGTCATCAAAAGTACGCCGCTTACCGGGCTGACCTTAATGAGCGCATCGGAAGGAAGAGTAAAATCATCACAGCAATTTTGGGAGACTTAGCGCAGATTTCGTTTAATGAAACTTTTGGGGCGTTTTACAATACGATCATTTTCAAAGATGGTGTGCTATCTGCCGATCAAAAACTTCGTTTACCCGATGAGACGACCAAAAAACTCGTTGCAAATTGGTTTGCTGGTACAGGACACCTCCCCCATGACAAACGCTTCGTTTACTATCTTTTGGCTGCCAAGGGAGTTTGTGTCGTCCCCATTTCATCGTTTTGCTCCGACCTGCAAGGGTTTCGGGTGACATTACTAGAAGAGGATGAAGCGACCCTCCGCACCACCTTTGGGCATATTCGCGATGCCATTTTAGAGTTTTGCACGAGCTAAGGTGCCTTTTTTCGCTCCATAAAATTTTATCTTGCAGATGGCGTTTTGCTGTTATGCGAAATCACTTTTTCTATTTCCTGTCCTTGGTATTCCCTTTGGGTGTCTTTGGACAGGTTTCTAATGACAACATTGAAAACCGCCTTTTTTTACCTATCGAAAAAATACATCACTCCAGAACAGATAGCTGTACGGTGGAGTGGAACTGCTTAGATAAAAAACTCACAGGAAAATGTATCACTTATCATAACGATCAGTGGTTTTTCTTTAATTCAGGCAAAAACCAGCGTTTGTTCGTGAACATCAACGGGCAGGATTGCCGCGACCTCAGAGGGGTGCAACTTGTCATCTTGAAAGGTAAGCCGTGTCAGCCCGAAACGTACGAACTCCTCGACTGTGTTTCACTCGCCAATCAGGACGATATTTATGTGGAACTAAACCCGCTTTCTGCTAACACCGAATACTTAATCAATGTGGATGGTTACCTTGAAGATCATTGTCAGTTTGATATTCAGGTCAGCGAAACCCCAAAAGGCACGCCGCTAGAAGTAACGCCGTTTTTAGAGATCGAAGCTAAGCAACGAGGGAAAAAAGTCTATTTCTCGTGGCAACTACCCGACTCACTACAAGATGCGTTCAGAAACTTTAAAATTTTACGACGTACAGGCACCACTGCACGCAGCGAACTAATCGAAACCATTCCCACCTCTCGGAATGCGTACGGGACAGCCGCTAACTTTTATGACTTTGAAGACTCTTTAGAGCAAGTTCAGATACCGTATCATTATCAGGTGATCGCGACAAACTGGGAAGGGAAAGAGGTGCTTTTGGGCAGGTATTTCTACGTTCTCGACGCGCTCACCACACTACAGACGACCTATAAGACCTCCGTGGAGGTACCTATGCCTGAGGTTAGAAGAAAAACGTTGATACGGGTTCGTGTACTTCATCCCGTTACACGCGAAGTACTAATTTTACGCGAGTGGGAGCGGAAAAAACGTGATAAGGGTACGTACACCTTACCCACTTACCGCCTGATTCAGCAGAAGATAAAACAATTTCAGGTAGAGGTCGAGAATCTCAAAACAGGAGAGAAAAGCACGCATTCGTTTTTATTACGGGAGGAGTGATCGTGTGATGAATAATGTGAGTCATGTGTTACAAACTCACGTTATACATATTTTAATTTCAGGTTTGTTGTTCCTCTAGAAAGGATAAACTATTCCATGATTAGTCCCAGAGGGACGCTCCGCTGGAGCTTGTCAGGTCTCTGCACCATTTTCTACCGACGGGACGCAAGGCTGTTGCTTTTTTCGTAACATGAGTTACAAATTACGTTGTCCCACGCGTTACAGCGGAATGAAAGTACCTTAAAGGGGTATATTCTCCAGAAGTGGGGCAAAGCCCTGCTTTCTAAAGATATTGAAAAACAAAAAATAACACCAATAGCGTTGGCACCATACAAGCCGAAAGTAACACCAGCCACCGCGCCTCAGGAGCAATATTCCGTAACACAGGCACTTCTGCGGTCATTAGCGACAGTTGCTCAAAGAAATCGGGCTGATGCGGCTGCGGAAGCCGATCCGACAAGCCCACTTCTTGCATAATTCCGTAAACCTCATCCACGTCCTCATCAGCAACTTGTAGTTTGATGCCTCCCACGGCGAGGGCGTACGAGGTCTGCACGGCAAACTCATCCTTAAAAAAATGAGGGATTTGTGCATCTTCGAGGCGTGAGCGCAAGAGCACGATCTCGTGGGGAAAGTCAAATACGGCTATGGTTTTCCAGGCTTTCATGAGTCTCCTCCTAAATGGACGTTTTCGTTTTCATATTCGGTAACTTCAACCTCAACGGCTCC
>CAZNAK010000013.1:12942-15000 GCA_964570645.1 uncultured Cytophagales bacterium
TTTTTGCTTTGATTTTCAGTGGTACGCGGTAGCGGTCGTCGGAAACCCAAAACAGAATGGAGTCTTCACCGTCAAAGATGCTACTTTCAGGCATCACAGGTCGCATTTTGAGGGCGCGGAACTTCCCCATTTTTGTACGAACGTCTTCTTTACCCAGATAAACCAGCTTAAAATCATAGGCTTTACTCTCAAAGAAGGCGTTAATCGAGATGGTATCCCCTGAGTTGTACTTTAAAAAAGGAATACTCCGTAAATAAAAATAACCGCTGACCATATCCTGTGAGCCAGGTTTCATGTCGTAGGTTTTCTTGACCTCAGGACGGCTTTTGGTTACGTGCCGAACGTGTGCCTTTCCTGCACTTTGGTCAAAGTCAACGGTTTCAACTTTGGTATATTTATTTTCTGTGATGTCCCGATGAAAACGAAGCGGAAATCCCGTCTGCTTGCTCACAAAGGTCTCCCAAATATCATCTACCTTAGCGAAAGGACGAAACATTCCTGTGGTTCTTCCCTCTACCCTGACGTGGTAACAAGGGTTTCCCTTGATATTCGCTTGGTCATTGACTAGCTCCACCGTTGCCTCACCCGCATTCAAAAAACCATAGTGAGCTAGGTAGGTGACTTTTTCTTTTTTCGGAAAAATCAGGTCTTGCGCCATGATACTTTCAAAGGTAAGTAGCAAGAGTAAAATTAAGGATAAGAAGATGCGTTTCATCGCGTGTGGAGTTTTGTGTATTTTGGGCAAAAATCCTTGAAAAGGAGCTTATCGCCCCGAATCATTGATTTTCTCAGTTTAAGATGTACAAAATTGACACCATTCCGTTTTAGGTATGAAAATAGTATCCGCAGAATTTGTTAAAAGTAGCCCCGAACCCGTTGATTGCCCCGAGCCGACGTTAGCCGAATATGCCTTTATCGGACGTTCTAATGTGGGTAAGTCTTCGTTGATAAACTTCTTGGTCAATAAGAAAAATCTTGCTAAAACTTCGGGTACACCGGGGAAAACACAACTGATCAATCATTTTATAGTGAACCAGAAGTGGTATTTGGTGGATTTACCCGGTTATGGGTTCGTGCGGGCAGGAAAAAAATACCGTGACAGCTTCCAGCAGATGATTGAATCCTACTTACTGGAGCGTGAGAACCTCATCGCTACTTTTGTACTGCTGGACATTCGACATAAAGCCCAAAAAATCGACCTTGAATTTATGCAGTGGCTCGGCGAGAATCAGATACCGTTCTTACGTGTCTTCACGAAAGCAGATAAGCTCAAACCAAAACAAATTCCTACTCAGATTCAGGCTTACGATCAGGTAATGCGCCAAGTGTGGGCGGAAGTGCCGCCCTGTATCGTTACTTCGTCGGAGACAAAAATGGGACGTGAGGAGCTTTTAGGGCATATCGAAGTGTGGAATCAGCAGTTTAAACCGATCTGACCTTAGCTCAGTTCTTTGGCACCACTACCTACTTCATCTTCAATCCAACGTCCTCCTTCACAGAATACCGCTAAATCAGATTTGATGAAATCGAGTACTTTAGTTTTATCCGACTTTGGATAGAGTAGGTGTACGTTTGGACCTGCGTCGAGTGTAAAGCAAACCAGAGTTTTTGTCCCCTCGCGGAAGGCTCGCACTTTTTCGATAACATTTAAGGTATTTGGATGCAAAAGCAGGTAGCTCGGATCAGAGGTCATCATCAGGGCGTGAAGCATCAGGGCTTCGGCTTCTGTGATTTTGACAAAGGCTTCTAAATCGCCCTTACGAAGCGCAGGAAGTATATTTTTTAGATTTTCGTGCGCTTGCTCAAAGCGAAGTTTTGCAAACGGATGCGTATTCATCAAGGCATGACCCGCACGACTAGAAACCGACTTTTCACTCGCGCTGACAATCAAAATAGCATCTTGGTAATCATTAAAAATGGAATGTACCTCACTCTCGGGCAGGGCAACGGCGTGTTCGTCGCTACTCTCAGCAACCAAGTCCGTCTCGCCCCAAACCACTGACCCGCCGTACACCGAACGACACGCACTTCCTGAACCCAAACGCGAAACGTGGGAGG
>CAZNAK010000014.1:0-11631 GCA_964570645.1 uncultured Cytophagales bacterium
GCATGTAGGGCAAGCCGCACCTCTTGAATAGAAACGGTATCTACGCCCGCACCCAGACTCTGAAAATAGCGGATAATGTTAAGGTTGGTATTGGATTTACAAGCGTACTTTATCTTAAAATCAATTCCTTCAAAAGCACTTTCTAGGCGTTTGTACTGCGCCTTCATCTTGGCCGCCTCATACACATAAAGTGGAGTGTCGTACTTCTGACAAAGCTCAAGTACAGAAACTCCTCCGACAAAATACTGGTTTCCTTGAAGTTCTAACATGTTGATTTTAAAGATATTGATCGAATAAAGGCTCTAATTTACGAAGCAAAACGTTTAGCGTACGTATTTGGGGCATAGAAATCGGTATTTTTAACGGATGGGTAAGTTGGCTTTCCTCAAAACCTACTACCAGAACAAGCGTTTATGAAAGTGACGAGGATAAAAAATTAGATTCTCCCGTTATTTCTATAAAAACCCGTACTTTACGGTATCCTTAAAATAAAAAAGTATGGCTATTCGATCTCCCTTCCGTGTTCCGGCACATCGAAAATTTAATTATGTTCCCCGTCATTATGATCCTGATCGCGAAGAGTTAGCACAGCGGAAGGCGCGCATTGAGGCGGAGGTAAGTGCAGAACAAAGAGAAAAACGTGACCTTACTAATTACCAAGAAAATAGTTTACTACGTGGCGGATTTAGGAGTTATAAAGAAATGTCCGACCCTATTGAGAACCGCTGGCGACCGCTACTGACCAACTTTATATTTGCGATGGGCATCGTGGGTACGCTGGTGATGTACAAAATGAGTCAAGGCGAGGACTGGGTACTATTAGGGCTTCCGATGAGTCTGATATATTTTACCTATCGAAAATACATAGAATATGGCAAGTGATACCTCGATTGACTTCGTATCGGACTTTTTGAAAGACCTCGCTCAAAATAATACCCGCGAGTGGATGGACGAGCATAAAAAGCGGTACAAAAAGTCCAAGTCTATCTTCGAGGATTACGTAGATGAGTTAATTGTTGCCATCGCTGTTTTCGATGAGCGCGTGGCTGTAACGCGAGCCAAGCAATCGGTGTTTCGTCTGGCCCGAGATGTTCGATTCTCGAAAGATAAGACACCTTACAAAACGAATTTCTCGGCAGGAATTTCAGACCAAGGAAGAAAGAGTGAAAAAGCATTTTATTATTTCCAGTTCCAACCCGAAGGCGCATTCATTGCCAGTGGGATGTATATGGTCGAGCGCGACATCCTCCAAAAAATCCGTCAAGAGATCGACTACAATGGCGCACAGCTTCTCGAAATTCTTGATGATCCAAAAATAAAAGAGGCGTTTGGGAGCTTACAACGCTTTGAAGATCAACGCCTCAAAACTGCCCCTCGTGGCTTTGATAAAGAACACGAATACATAGATTTACTTCGGAATAAAAGTTTTATCCTCAGTAAGGAATTGCCCGCAGGCTTTTTCCAGCAACAAGATTGGGTAGTACGTCTGGCGGACTTCTACCAGATCACTAAACCGTTCAATGACTGGCTAAATGTCGTTTTTGATTAAGGCGCGTCTATCTTGCAAACTCCTTAGGACTTGCCAGAAAGTTACCGAGCCTCTTAGGGTCTAGCCGAACAAGCTGCTTGTTAGGATACAAAATGCCATAGATATTAGGTTCTACGGTGTAAACATTCAGTTTTTGGGGTTCGCTAGCGTTGATATCTTCCAAAGAAACGGTGCAAAAAGGTGTAAGTTCTGTGAGCGAGTCTCGTAACTTATTGTCCTCAAGAAATTGTTCGGCCTTAAAGCGGGCTGCCTCAGTGATGTAATAGTACAGCTTTGCCGAGTCCAGAGCTTCTACGCCTTCTACGGCGTAAAAACGATCCGCAAAATAAATATGAAGGTCTTGCTTATTACTTTTCTTGTAATCAATACTAAAGTCTTTGAGCGTCCGCCAGTTAAGCTGAAAAAGGGTAAGATCTCGCCAAGTCTCGGCAGAGAGGTCAAACAACGAGCGTATTTTGATGAAATACCCGGGTATGTACACGGAAAAGACTTTTTGGTTGGCAGGGTTGATCGCGTAGGTCTCATCGCCGTCCCCCGCCAAGACAAATTTACTCCGCAGCTCCTCCCCCGAGTAGGCCATAACTTCGATTCCGTTACGGTCAAAGGCGCGTTCTACGGGGTCTCGTTGTTCGTTTGGTATCTCCTGCTTGATCTCCATTTGCGTTGTCATGGTGAGCCATGAAGCCAAAATTTCATCGTCAACGGGGACGGTGCGATTTAAAATCCAGCCGCGAGGTGTCTTTTCAAGGGTCTGATTCCCTACCGTAATGCGATCCACACCGAGGGTATCCCTCAAGATAAATTCGTTTTGTGTCTTGAGGCTCGTTGAAGACTTACCTTGGTTATGGCGAAGAGTAAAGAATATAGCTAAGGAAAAAACAACAATAAGCAAGCTGAGATATTTAATACGATTAGTCAAAGCGAAAATATTTTAAGACCCTGTAAGAGTAACGCATGATTGAAAGACTAAGTTACCAAAAACTTCTGAGAGAATACTTTACGTCGAGGAGTGCCGATATTTGAAAAAATAGCCCTCGGTGGGAGAAAATAATAAAGCTAACATAAAAAATACACCTGCCATTACGCTCATTGCCCCCGCAATAGAGCCGTCAAGCCAAACGGCTAAGTAATAGCCCGTCAGGGAGGCTAGAAAGCCAATAAACACGGTTAGCAAAAGCATGGTCTTCAGCTTTCGGGTCAGCAGATACGCCGTAGCAGGCGGAACGATCAGAAAGGCTACAACCAAAATCGCGCCCACAGACTCAAAAGCCACTACCGTAGTCAGTGAAACCGCACTCATGAGGGCGTAGTGCCAGAAGCCCGTCGTTATGCCTAAAGCTGCCGCATACTGATCATCAAATGTGGTGATTTTTAGTCCTTTATATCCCAAAATAATCATTCCTAGTACCAGTGTAGTAACCATCCCCATGAACCAAACGCTACGCGGTCCGAGATTTACGCCGCTCTCCGTAATGATGTTGTAGATCGGAACGTAAGCGATATCGCCGTAAAGTACACAGTCTTGGTCAAGATCGACTTTCCCGAGGTCGGTAGCCGAAATCAAGATGATGCCGATAGCAAAAAGCCAGGTAAAAGTGATTCCGATGGAAGCATCCGTCTGTAAACGAGCATTGCGGTACAGTACCTCTATCAGCACAGTCGTAAGTATGCCTAGAGCTGCTGCACCAATCAAAACAGGAAAGGCATCTCTGGAACCTGCCACCCAGTACGCGATCACAATTCCAGGCAATACCGCATGCGATATGGCATCGCCGACCATCGCCATTTTGCGTAAAATCAGGAAAACTCCCAGTAGTCCGCAACTAGAGGCAATGAGCATTCCTGTTAGAATAATCCAGAAGTCATTCATCTTAACAAGTAACAAGAAAAAACTTAACTGATGCTAAGTTTGGGGGAAATTTAACAGCCACGTACGCTAATTGCCTGTAACACGTTATCAACTTGGGAGTAATTTTTGTATAAGTTTGAACACACAAAATGATCTCATAATCCTTAAAGTCAAATTACGATGAAAAAATTAAGTGTATTAACGCTCATGTTAAGCTTTTTACTTGTATTTACCACACAGGCGCAAACTTGGGGAAATGATTATGCGGCGGCGGTAGCAAAGGCAAAGAAAGAAGATAAAACCTTATTGGTAAACTTCACAGGCTCAGATTGGTGTGGTTGGTGTATTCGACTCAAAAAAGAGGTATTCAGTCAGGAAGAATTTCAGGAGTACGCCGAAGAGAACCTTATTTTGGTGGAGTTAGATTTTCCAAAATACAAAAAACTCCCTGAGAGCGAAGCAGCACAAAATCAGCAACTGGCCAAAAAGCACGGGATTCGAGGCTTCCCGACTATTTTACTGCTTGATCCAACCGAAAAAGTGTTATTAAGAACAGGTTATAAAGCAGGTGGCGCACAGAACTATGTTGACCACCTTGATAAAAAGATCAAGTCGTAATTCATCTTACGTAACAGTAGCTTTGTTTAAAACCTCTTCAAGAGTTCTAAACTCTCGAAGAGGTTTCTTTAGTTTACTCAGGCAAGTACACCGTAAATTCACCGTCGGTGAAACGGATCGTATCGGCTAAGTTTTTCTGGCAGTGTTGGACGACCTTAGTAGATATGAAATACACGCTAAAAATAGCATAACAAAACTATGAGATAACGCGAATAACTCATAATGAGGCTGTTAAGCTACTGATAGTAAACTCTCTGACTGATTGGTAATTAAGAAAAAGAACACTTCCCTCTCCTTTTGGGGAGGGATTGAGGGTGGGGCTTTGGTAATCAACGTTTTAGTAAATTATTCGCGTTGAGATACTAATTCACTCCCTCGATCTGATCCAAAAACACCTGAACTAACTTGTATTCTTTGCTCAACTCCAAAATCTCTTCCCAAATCCTAGCCATTTTCTGCTGCGTACTCCCACAGTTGTTCATCTTTCCATTCACTATCTATACCTTACTGATGAATATATTCTTCTGTGTTCCAGAGCGAAAAGTAGTAGGGTAGGTTTACGTCAATAAGAAACTTTACTTTCATACAGCTATGGGCTTGATCGTGTAACTTTTGTTCATTGTAGTAGCAGCAAAAGCGAGACACGCCGCAATATCTTCAGCTTCCAAAACGGGAAACTGGCGTAGGATTTCTTCGTGCGACTCCCCTGCACTTAGAAACTATAGCACCATTTGAACGGTAATGCATTTACCACGAATAGTAAGTTTTCCGTTGCAGAGACCTGCGTCTAGGGTGATTCGATCGGCGATGTAATACATAGTTTTTTCTGTGTTAACGCAAGAAACTGCAAAAAAGGTTCACTGTAAAGCGAGTATTTTCAAGCCAACATACTCGCTTTTTCTGGTTTACGGATTTTCGATTCATCGAATATATCATCGTATGCTGCAAACTTTTGGCTACCTTTGCGCTATTCATTTCAAAACTAGAAGCAACGATGGCAACAACGGCAGATATCCGCAATGGACTTTGCATTGAGTATAACCACGATTTATTTTCGATTATTGAGTTCCAACACGTCAAACCAGGTAAAGGACCTGCTTTTGTCCGTACTAAACTAAAAAGTATGCGGACAGGCAAAGTGATCGACAACACCTTCCCGTCAGGGCATAAAATCACGACCGCCCGTGTGGAGCGTCGTCCTTATCAGTTCATTTATAATGACGATATGGGCTACCACTTTATGCACCGCGAGACCTTCGAGGAGGTGATCATTCAAGAGGAGCAAATTACAGGGGTACAGTTCCTGACAGACGGACTGGAAGTCGAAATTATTGTCCATGACGAGAAAAACGAAGTGCTGGGCTGCGAACTTTCTCAGTTTGTCGAGCTAGAGGTAACCTACACTGAGCCAGGCTTAAAAGGTGATACGGCAACGAACGCCTCTAAACCTGCTACGCTCTCTACAGGTGCCGAAATCCAAGTCCCCCTTTTTGTTGATCAAGGGGATTTGCTAAAAGTGGACACACGAACGGGTTCTTATGTAGAGCGCGTCAAAAAATAATTGATCCACCCCAAGAGATTTTGATGTATCTTAGGGTGTTTACATTTTTACTGTTCTAAATTTTAACATACATGAAAGCCAAAGAAATACACGAACTTTTAGATCGCATCGTGGAAACAGGACTTGCAGAAGTTGAAATCGAAACGGATAACTTCCGTATTTCTATCCGCCGCGATAACGAAACAACCGTTACCACTACGCCTGCCGTACAGGTAGCACCTTCGCACTCAGTACCGCAGCCTCAGGCAGCCGCTGCACCCGCCGCGCTTGTGCCCAAACAAGAGGCGGAACCCGCTGAAAGCTCAGACGAAAAACTCCTTGAGATCAAATCGCCCATGATCGGAACCTTTTACCGTTCGTCCAGCCCTGAGGCGGAACCTTTCGTGGAGGTAGGACAAAAAATAGAGAAAGGGTCCACGGTTTGTATCGTGGAGGCAATGAAACTCTTCAACGAAATTGAGGCGGAGGTGAGTGGTACGATTGTCAAAGTCCTCGTGGATAATGCCACACCCGTTGAGTACGACCAAGTATTATTCTTGGTCAGTCCCTAATTTTTGGTAATTCCCAGAACGAACGATCTTATCATGTTTAATAAAATATTGGTCGCCAACCGTGGCGAAATCGCCCTGCGGGTCATCCGAACCTGTAAAGAAATGGGTATCAAAACCGTATCGGTATATTCAAAAGCTGACGAAGAAAGCCTCCATGTTCGCTTCGCCGACGAAGCCGTTTGCATCGGCCCTGCCGCCAGTAGTGAGTCTTACCTTAACATCCAACGAATCATTGCGGCAGCCGAAATCACAAACACAGACGCTATTCATCCCGGGTATGGATTTTTGTCCGAAAACGCCGAGTTTTCTGCCATTTGTAAGGAGTACGGCATTAAGTTTATCGGCCCTTCGCCCGAAATGATCCAGAAAATGGGAGATAAATCCACCGCCAAATCCACCGTAAAAGTAGCGGGCGTCCCTGTCGTACCCGGCTCAGATGGACTGTTGGACTCTGCTGAGCAAGGCGTAGAGGTTGCCAAAGAAGTGGGGTACCCAATCATGCTGAAAGCCACAGCAGGGGGAGGCGGAAAGGGAATGCGGATCGTGCGCAGCGAAGAGGAGTTTGAGGAAGCCTGGAACAGTGCCACTCGTGAAGCGGGAGCAGCCTTTGGAAACGCGGGAATGTACCTTGAAAAGTTTGTCGAGGAGCCGCGTCACATCGAAATTCAGGTTTTTGGAGACGGAAAAGGAAACGCGTGCCACCTTTCGGAGCGTGATTGTTCGATTCAGCGTCGGCACCAAAAGCTCGTCGAAGAAACCCCTTCTCCTGCCAAGGTCTATAACCCAGACCTACGGGATAAAATGGGCGAATCTGCCATCGCTGTTGCTGCTGCTATCAACTACGAAGGCGCGGGAACGGTGGAGTTTTTGCTCGATAAGCACGGGAACTATTACTTCATGGAGATGAACACACGGATTCAGGTTGAGCATCCCGTGACGGAGGAAGTTACCCGTTTTGATTTGGTTAAGGAGCAAATCAAGCTCGCGGCAGGCTGTCCACTTTCGGGAAGGAACTACTATCCGAAGGGTTTCGCTATGGAGTGTCGTATCAACGCCGAAGACCCACGCAACGGCTTTCGGCCGTCTCCCGGAAAAATTACGCACCTCAACCTTCCGGGTGGACACGGTGTGCGCGTGGACTCGCACGTGTATGCGGGGTATGTCGTGCCGCCGTTTTATGACTCGATGATCGCAAAGCTGATTGTTTCGGGACAAAGCCGCGAGGAAGTCATTGTACGAATGAAACGCGCCCTGGGCGAGTTCGTTATTGAAGGCGTGAAAACGACGATTCCGTTCCATTTGAAGCTGATGGAAGACGAAACTTTCCTTTCGGGGCAATTCACGACCAAGTACTTAGAGACTTTTGATTTCTCAAGTTTGTAATTCAGAAGTCCAGAACCCATGAGTTTTCTAAAAGCAGAATGGCGTAAGCTCGCAATTGCAAACTATGAGGTCGCTCCCGAAGTCCTGCAAAAGTATGTGCCCGCAGGAACAGTGCTAGACCTCTGGAAAGACCGATGCTACGTGAGCTTGATTGGCTTCATGTTTCTGGACGTAAAAGTACTGGGTATCAAAATCCCGTTTCATGTTAACTTTGAGGAGATCAACCTGAGGTTTTACGTCAAACGTTTTGAGAATGGCGAGTGGAAACGCGGCGTAGTATTCATTAAAGAAGTTGTTCCTAAACCTGCGATCACCTTCGTTGCCAATACGCTCTACAACGAAAACTATCAGACGTTACCGATGAAAAACGAGTGGAAGACCGAAAACGGGCGGCTTTCGGTCGATTATCAGCTTAAAAAAGCCGATAAATGGCATTTCATCCGCGTTCAGGCGGCAGCCGAAGCCCAAGAGATGAAAGAAGGTAGCGAAACAGAGTTTATTACTGAGCATTATTGGGGCTATGCCGCTATCAACGCTGAGAAAACCAACGAATACGAAGTTACGCACCCGCGCTGGCAGGCATACGCGATTGAAAGCTACGCGATTGACTTTGACTTTGGTGTCGTTTATGGCGAAGAGTTCGCTTTCCTGAATGAGAAAACACCCACTTCTGTTATGCTCGCCGAGGGTTCTAAGATTACGATAGAGGGGAAACGCGTCATTCAAGGGTAATTTTTACCAAAAAACGTGAAACCTTCACCTACATCCCGAACTTAGTCAGGAAACTTTCGTAATATAAATTTGATGGTACGCACAAATAGCCCCTTCTCCCTTTGGAGAGGGTTGGGGTGAGGCAAAAACAAAGCATTTGCGTAACATGAGGTATCAATTACAAAATATCACATTTATCCTATGCGTAGTTTCGTTGTTTTAGTATTCCTTTTTCCACTCTTTATTTTCGCTCAAACGGGGCAAGAACTTGAATTGGCTCGTGCTTATTTTGCTGAGGGAGAATACGAAAAAGCGGCTTCCATTTATGCTGTTCTAGCGAAGAATGACCCCTTTCAGCCCGTAATCTATCGCCCTTACCTGACTGCTTTGATGCGTGCCGAAAAAACCGAAGAGACGGAAAAGTTCCTTAAAAAGTCACTCAGAAAGCGTCCTACGCATCCGGAAATGAATGTTGAATTAGGACTTTTGTATCAGCGTACCGAACGAAAAGGGGAGGCAAAAAAACATTTTGAAAAATATGTTGATAAGATCAAGGATAACGATGGACTTCTCCGAAACGCAGCCCGTTACTTCTCCGAAAATGGACTTTATGACTACGCCGAAACCCTCTACTTGAGTGGACGCGATAACGGACGTAGTAACTTTTCTTACGAACTAGGAAACCTTTATGCCGTAGCCGGAAAAAGCGAAAAGATGATCCGTGAGTACTTAAACATCTTGAGGGAAAATGCGGCGCAGCAAAATTACATACAGCGTATGCTGCAATCACGCATAACGGATGAAAAAGACTGGGCGTTACTTGAAAAACTACTTTATGAAAACGTACAAGACAATCCAGACCGCTTGGTATATAACGAAATGCTGATTTGGTACTACCTCCAAAAGAAAGAGTTCTACCGCGCTTTTTTGCAGGCCCGTGCCGTGGACAAACGCAAGCAGCAAGGGGGGCGAGTCGTCCTTTCTGTCGGAACACAAAGCCTTAATAACGAGGATTATAAAGCAGCCGTTAAGATATTCACTTACCTGACCGACAACTACAAAGATAACCCCCGTGTGTATTTTACCGCCCGAAACGGACTCATGACAGCCAAAGAAGCACTCGTAAAACAGACCTATCCGATTGATCTGGCAGCCATTCGCTCGCTAGTACAAGATTACGAGGAGACCATTCAGGAAAGTGGACTCAACGATTACACCGCAGAGTTGGCGCGAAATCAGGCACTTTTGCACGCTTTTTATTTGGACAGCAAAGATACCGCTATCCGGATTCTGGAGAAACTTGTTACTACACCACAGCTAAAGCAGCGTTATGTGTCGCAGGCAAAAATTGATTTAGGCGACATTTTCTTGTTACGCGGCGAGTGGTGGGAGTCCACACTCCTGTACTCGCAGGTCGAGAAAGCCGAGCGCGAGCGTGATCTGGGACACGAGGCCAAACTCCGTAACGCCAAGCTGTCTTATTACCGAGGAGATTTTCCGTTAGCTAAGTCGCATTTAGACGTTTTGAAGCTGGCTACCTCAAGAAAGATTGCAAATAACGCTATGGAGCTTTCTTTGCTTATCCAAGAAAACACAGGTTTAGATACCTCTGAGGTCGCCATGCAGCGGTTTGCCGCAATAGACCTCTTGGTTTTTCAGCAGCAGTACCCGCAGGCGATGGAAGCTTACGATAAAATGCTACAAGATTTTCCCGATCACTCTTTAGAGGATGAAATCTACTGGCGAAAAGCGCAGTTGTACCAAAAGCTCGGCAGACCTAAAGATGCACAAAAAGAACTCGAAAGGATCATATCCATTCATAACGAAGATATTTTTGGAGATGACGCTAACTTCACTCTCGCCAAGCTGTACGAAGAAGAGTTTGATGATCCCGAAAAGGCAATGGAACTCTATCTCAAACAATTAACAGACTATCAGGATAGCATCTACAATGCGGAGGCTCGAAAACGTCTGCGGAGGTTGCGGGGGGATGATCCGCAGTAAACGCATAGTTTTGCTACATTATCACAGATACCGTTTTAACCTGTATTTCTATGAAGATTCAGCCCTTTCACCTCGCCATTCCCGTTACAAACCTCGACAAAGCCCGCCATTTTTATGGGGGTGTACTAAAGCTTGAGGAAGGGCGCAGCAGTGACCATTGGATTGATTACAACTTTTTTGGTCATCAGCTTGTCGTCCACGAAGTTAAGGCTAAAAACTATGAGTTCAGTGCTAACCCCGTAGATGGAAAATCCGTTCCTGTGCCTCACTTTGGGGTGGTATTGGAGTGGAATCATTGGCATGAGTTTGCTCAATACTTGGGGGAACGCGAGGAAATTACCTTCGAGATTGAACCTTATGAGCGTTTTGCGGGGCAGGTAGGCTACGAGGCAACGTTGTTCTTTTACGACCCATTTGGTAACGCACTAGAGTTTAAAGCCTTCAAAGACCCAAGCCAGCTCTTTTCTACATAGCAAATATTTACGGTTTAAATTCTGTAAATTCGCAGTATGCTCAAGCTTACTGACTTACTGAAGCATAACCGCGATAGACTCGAACAAATTACGGTGCTGCGTCGTCCAACACTTTCGCTCTACGAAGTTTTACTGGTTTTTTTTCAGAAAATTAAAAGCGAAATGCTAAAAGAGCGTGCCGAGTCGGTAGCCTACAACTTGACTTTAGCGACTTTTCCCTTCGTTATCTTTCTCTTTACGCTGATTCCTTACGTCCCCATAGCCGAACTTGCCGAAAATCTATTTTTGGAGATCGAACGGATATTTCCGGACTCGGTAGCCCGCAAGATGATCGACACCATCAAAGGCATTATGTCAAAGCAGCAGGCAGGCTTACGCTCGTTCAGTTTCTTGACCGCCATGTACTTGGCTACTAATGGCATGAATGCTTTTATTAACTCGTTCAACCATACCTATCATATTGTTGAAAAACGGAGCTTTCTGAGTCGTCGAATTACTGCCTTACTGCTTACTTTCGCGCTTTTTGGGGTCTTGATGGCTTCCATTATTCTGATCGTTTCGGGCGAGGTCATCTTGGACGCTTTGCAGAGTTTCCAAATTCTTAACAACCGATTTTTGATTGTTATCATCGACATCCTTCGTTATTTGATCGCGTTGCTGGCCTTTTTTACGACGGTAGTGTTGATGTACCATTTCGCGCCCGGAAAACGTATTTCTTGGCGAAAGCTCCGTATTGGTGCTTTTATGGCCACGATTCTGATCATGCTATTTTCGGTACTTTTTTCCTACTACATCACCGCGTTTAATACGTACAACAAGGTTTATGGTTCTATTGGCACCTTTTTGATCTACATGATCTGGATTTTTGCCGTTTCTATGGTGATTTTACTTGGTTTTGAGTGGAATGTCAGTATTATTGAAGCCCACGAACA
>CAZNAK010000014.1:11641-14595 GCA_964570645.1 uncultured Cytophagales bacterium
GACGATACCCCATGAAACCATTTGCTCCCCCGATCCTGATTGTACGCGATGTACAGATACGCCAGCAGCAGCGGATTATTTTTGAGAACGTAAACTTGGAAGTCGCCAAAGGAGAGTTTGTTTACCTGATTGGCAAAACGGGAAGCGGTAAAAGCTCTTTGCTAAAAACCCTTTATGCAGACCTCCCCTTCGAGCAGGGACAGGTCACGCTGGCGGGTTATCGGCTGACCCACCTTCAACCCACGGACTTACCGCACCTTCGTCGCCAAATTGGGATTGTTTTTCAGGACTTTCAGCTTTTTATGGATCGTAATGTAGCCGATAACCTCAGTTTTGTCCTCAAAGCCATCGGTTGGAAGGACAAAGTGGAGATTTCTCATCGGATCGACGAGACGCTCGAAAAGGTAGGCTTAAAAGACTATCGTTTCAAGATGCCCCACCAGCTTTCGGGCGGAGAGCAGCAGCGTCTTGCTATTGCCCGCGCGCTTTTAAACGACCCGATGATCCTGCTTGCCGACGAACCCACAGGTAACCTTGACCCTACGGTAGCTTTCGAGATACTGGATCTTTTTGTGGAGATTAATCAAAGCGCAGGAACGGCGGTTTTGGTAGCCACACATAACCATAGCTTCCTCAAAAAGCATCCTTCACGAGTGTTGTATTGCGAAGATGGGCAGGTCATGGACATCGACCGTGAGCTTGTCTTTCAGAAGATGACGAAATAGCGCGTTTCTAATCCAGCGATTGTGCTAACGCATGACCACACTCCCCAGTGCTTGGGCGAGTTCCATTTCCTCTTTTTTAAGTTCGAGGTGTATGAGCTGAACGTCCTGGAGTTCTTCGGGATCGGTGGCAGTTTGTAGGTTTTTGAGGTTTTGCTGAATTACGTCACGCAGTACGCGCAACTTGAGTCGAAGTAAATTTTTATAGAGTGTGTCGGGAAGTTCGCTGTCTTCGTCGATAAGCTTGACGTCATAGCGCGTCACCCAGTTCTCGCTCAGGTCATTTTTGGCAACCACCAAATCGCTCAATAAGCGGCTTTCGTCAGGCTCTGCCTCGGCTAATAGGCGGTTTTCATCCACCCAAAAGCCTTGTTCCGATAAACGCTGATACCGCGTCCAGATTTTTTTGCAGACAGGATGCGAAAATGCCAAGTCATCGGTTTCAGAAAACAGATAATCACATACACGAAGGTCTTCTCCCATCGACTTTTGTCCGTGCAAGACCAACAAACGCAATAACTCACGCTCGTGTGCTGCGATGGTGTCAAAGATTTCAGCCGTATGTTTTTTAGGCTTTGCTTCCTCCGTAGGCGGCGCATCGGACGGGGGTGGCTCAGCTTGTGCCTGACGTTCGCGCTCACGGGATTCCTGTTTTTGCTTTTGGAGGAGGAGTTTATTGACCTCAGAAATAAAGATAGCTTCCTCTACCCCAAGAAGCTCACTGGCTTGCTGCGAAAACACGCTCCGCTTAAATGGGTCAGGGATCTGGGCGACCGTTTGGGCGACCTCGCGGATGACCTTGGCACGCTCAATGGGATCATTTTGGGTGAGTTGAAGCGAAAGCTCGGCACGAAAGCGCACAAAGTCTTTCTTTTCACGTTCCAAGAACTCTTCAAAAACTTCGCCGCCGTACTTTCGGACGTAGCTATCAGGATCTTCGCCGTCGGGTAACACCACCGCACTCACGTTCATATCTTCTGCCAGTACGAGGTCAATTCCACGTAACGACGCTCGAATCCCCGCAGGGTCGCCATCGTAAAGCAAGGTCAGATTTTGCGTAAATCGCTTAATTTGACGGATTTGCCCTGCCGTCAGTGCCGTCCCCGAGGAAGCGACGACGTTTTCTACCCCTGACTGATTTAGTGCGGTAACATCGGTGTAACCCTCAACCAAAAGGCAATTATCCTTCTGCCGAATTGCCTTTTTAGCCTCAAAAAGCCCGTAAAGAATTTTACTTTTGACATAAACTTCCGACTCAGGTGAGTTCAGGTATTTGGGTTTTTCGTCCTTTTTGAGGGTTCGCGCCCCAAAACCCACCACTTGCCCCGATAGGTTTCGGATCGGAAACATGACGCGTCCCCGAAAGCGGTCATAGGTTTTATCTTTTTCCTTCCGAACAACTAAGCCTGCCTCCACCAAGCGATCAAGATTGAAACCTTGTTTTTGCGCAAGATTCTCCAGTGCGTGCCAGTCGTCAAGCGAATATCCTAGCCCAAAAGTTTGAATTGTTTTTTGGATGAACCCGCGCTCCTTGAGGTAGCTCAGTCCGACGGCTTTGCCTTCCTCGTGTTCGTTAAGGAGTTTTTGAAAGTGCTTTTGAGCAAAATCAAGGATGACGAACAGACTTTCCCGTTTTTGTTCTTCGGCCTTGCGTTCGGCTTTTTTTTCGTCTGATTCCTCAACAATGGTGATTCCGTATTTTTTTGCCAGATAGCGCAAGGCCTCCACATAACTCATCCCCTCATGCTCCATGATGAAGGTGATCGCGTCACCGCCTTTGCCTGAGCTGAAGCACTTGAAGATATTTTTGGAAGGAACCACGAAGAACGAAGGCGTTTTTTCGTTCGTGAACGGCGAATTAGCTTTGTATGAACTTCCTGCGCGTTTCAAGTTCACAAATTCTCCGACTACCTCGACGATATCGGCGGTCTCTCGGATGCGTTGTATGGTGTCTGGTGGAATCATTTTAACTTATAAATCTACTCTTTTATAAAAAGTCTGTCCGATTGGCCCCGATTTCTGTCCGATTGGCCCCTTTGGCTACACAAAGTACAGCATTATACCACAATTTCGAGTCACTAACCAAATAACTAAGCGATATGGCTATTACAGCACAAGAACATCATATTTTAGCTTCTCTCTCGGCAGGACTTACTAGCAAGCAAGTTGCCACACTTATCGGAATAGATGAGCCTTCGGTAAATCGGATTATCAAAAAGCTCATGAAGCAGT
>CAZNAK010000015.1:0-14225 GCA_964570645.1 uncultured Cytophagales bacterium
GTACTCCCCATAGACCATTAAGTGCCAATATTTATTGAGTTGTTCTTCTACGGCGGCTTGTACCTTGGGGTGGCGGTGTCCGAGGTTCGAGACTGAAATCCCTGAGATTAGATCAAGGTATTTTTTGTTATCCGTGTCGTAGATATAGACTCCTTCGGCACGTTCCATCTCCAAGCCGAGCGGCTCGGGGGAGGTTTGTGCCTGATAACGTAGGAAAAGTTCGCGCTGGGAGAGCATGGGTAGGATATTTTTAATTGGAAAATGGCGGTTATCTCGGATCGTTGGTGAGGACAGCAATAACGTTGATAGAATCGCCCGTTTCGGTGTCCTCACCAAAACTTTCGTGCAGTCAGATAACTTCTTGATACTAAAAAGGTCTAACCCGTCGCTGGATTAGACCTTTTAGTGCTGTGAATGGCGTGGCTGCCCTCAATATTCATCCTCATTAAAGAGAAAATCTTCTTTGGTGGGGTAGTCGGGCCAGATTTCTTCGATGCTTTCGTAGGGTGCGCCGTCGTCTTCGAGCATTTGGAGGTTTTCGATGACTTCCATGGGTGCGCCGGTGCGTTGCGAGAAGTCGATTAATTCGTCTTTGGTAGCGGGCCAAGGCGCATCCTCAAGGTATGAGGCGAGTTCAAGTGTCCAATACATAATTTTTTATTATCGTTTTTTATAATGTGCCGCAAAAGTAATTTTCTTAGGCGGACTTGCAAATCCGTAACGTAGGGAGGGTGAAATTTGTTTCTTAAATTTTGTTCAATTCCAAATCTGTATCAACAAAGGGGTGCGTAAAATGATTAACAAAAGGTCAAATAAAGGTTTGTCTTTTGTAAAGATTTCATATTTTAGGTAAAATACGTTCCTAACACACATGACACTCGAAGAAAAACAACGATACATACAGGCTAGTCCCCTCATCAGCCGTGATCTAAGCTGGCTACAATTTAACTGCCGTGTACTCGGACAGGCGCAGCAGAAAGAGCGTTCTGTCATTGACCGATTGAAGTTTTTGGCAATTACCGCCTCTAACCTTGACGAGTTTTTTATGATTCGAGTGGGCAGTCTTTACAATTATCTGGATTACGACAAAGAGCGAATTGACTACTCGGGCCTGCTTTCGGATGATTTTCGGGATATGTTGCTGGAGGAGTGCGCCAATTTTGTGCAAGAGCAGGAGAAGTGTTTTCGGGAGGAGTTAATGCCCAAGTTTGAGGAGTCGGGCTTTTCGATCATCTCCCCAGAGTCGTTGAGTCCGACGCAGCGGCGGATGGTAGGAAACTACTTCGATAAGACGATCTTTCCTATGCTTACACCCATGGTCTATGATAGTTACCATGAGTTCCCAGTTTTAAGAAATCAGCTTTTGATTTTTGGGATCGTCACACAAGACGAAAACGAAGATAAGGCGACGCGGAAAGTATCGTTTGTCCAAATTCCGAAGAACCTATCCCGGTTTTTTGAGATTGAGGAACGCAATGATCGGGTGTTATTTATCCCCATTGAGGAGATTATTCGGATGAACATCGAAAAGCTTTTCCGAAACGTCCGTATTTTATCGGCTAACCTTTTCCGCATCACCCGTAACGGAGACTTTACACTGGACGAAAGTGATGACCTTGACAACAACTTCATTGACGAACTCAAACACCGCCTCAAGACCCGTCGGACAGGGCGTGTCGTTCGTCTCGAAATCGAACCTAAAGCTTCCAAGTGGCTCATTCGTACCCTCAAAGAACGCTGGGATATTGATAACCATAACATCTTCGAGATCAATATCTTGATTGACATGACCTGTCTTTGGCAACTGGTTGGACATCGCAAGATGCAACGGTTCCTTTCTGAAATGCCTACTCCCGTTCAGCCCTTGGCAATCCAGAAGAACAACGGTGGAAATATGTTCGACCTCATCAAACGAGGCGATGTGTTTTTACATCATCCTTACCATAGCTTTGACCCTGTAACGGAACTTTTGGAAGAAGCCGCCAATGACCCTAACGTACTGGCGATCAAGATGACCATTTACCGTTTGGCAAAAGACTCCCGTGTGTCGGCGGCACTCCTAGAAGCCGTTGAAAACGGTAAACACGTGTCAGTGCTTTTTGAAGTCAAGGCACGGTTCGACGAAGAAAACAACCTCAAGGAAGCCAAACGCCTCCAAAAAGCAGGCTGCTTTGTGATTTATGGCATCTCTAACCTCAAAACGCATACGAAGTTGATGCTCATCGTTCGCAAAGAAGAGGATCGAATCGCCCGTTATTTGCATTTTGGGACGGGGAATTACAACGAAAAAACAGCAAAACTCTACACGGATATTGGCATACTGAGTGCCAGCGAGACCTATGCACAGGATGTTTCGGAGCTTTTTAATGTCATCACGGGACACTCCGAGCCTGTTCGTTACCAAAAACTACTCGCTGCACCGACTTTTATGCGAGATGGCTTAATTGAACACATCGACCGCGAGATTGAACACGCACAGCAGGGGCGTATCAGTGCGATCATCGTTAAAGTAAACTCCTTACAAGACCGCGATTTCATTGAAGCCCTGTATCGAGCATCGGCGGCGGGCGTACGCATTCAGTTGATTGTTCGGGGGATTTGTAGCATCCGCCCAGGGCGAAAAGGGTTGAGCGAAAACATCGAAGTGCGCTCTATTGTCGGCGACCTGCTGGAGCATTCACGACTCTTTTATTTTCATAATGACGGTGATCCACAAATCTATACAGGCAGTGCTGATGCGATGGCGCGGAGCTTTATCCGTCGGGTAGAGTCGTTGTTCCTGATCGAAGATGAGATTTGTAAGTTGGAGGCGATGAACGTATTGCTTTACAACCTCAAAGACACTAAAAACAGCTACCTGATGCAGGAGGACGGTTCGTACCAAAAGTTTGAAGCGGACGAAGAAACGGCTTTCGATATTCATCGGGAGTTTTACCAGGTCACAAACGAGTCTTTGGAAAACGTAGAAGCGGAGTTACGAAAATACGTCTTCGGAGAGACCGAGGAACACGAGCTACCCGCATTAGATTACAACGAGGCGGTTCCTGTGCGGATGCTTTCGGAAGAGCGATCTACGAGGGGAGATGCGATGTAAATCTA
Organism: uncultured Cytophagales bacterium; assembly: GCA_964570645.1. Taxonomy (GTDB): domain Bacteria; phylum Bacteroidota; class Bacteroidia; order Cytophagales; family Bernardetiaceae; genus DAISIL01. Next base: position 3,100 of record CAZNAK010000015.1, read on the forward strand.
AGCCAACTCCATCAACTTCTGAAACGAGCGCAACGCCTGCCCGCCCATGAGCGATGACTTTGCACGGATAATGGCATTGTTGACCCCTTTTTCTGGGTTGATGGCATAAAGTGCCGCCGCCGCGTTGGCAATGACCACATCGTTTTGCACCGTAGTACCTCTGCCCTCAAGGACCGCCATAAATATTTCGGCTGCTTCGGGAACAGTTGTTCCTCCGTGTAACTGCTGTGCGCGAATCTGTCGGAAATTCCAATCTTTAGGGTAGATAAACTGCTCGCCGCTTTGATCAATGAGCTTAAACGGACCGGTTAACGAAATTTCATCATAGCCGTCCAGCGCATGAACAATCAAAAATTTTTTGTCGGTCCGCTGATACAGGTAGCCATAAATTCGGGCCAGCTCCAAGCTAAACACACCAACCAACTGCCGTGGCGGGTTAGCAGGGTTAACCATAGGGCCGAGCATATTAAAGAAGGTTTTGATGCCCAACTCCCGACGGACGGGCGCGACGTGCTTCATCGCAGGATGAAACTTTGGGGCGTGTAAAAAGCAAATCCCAGCTTGGTCAAGTTGCCGTTTTAGTGTGTCGCTATCGTTGGAAAAGCGATACCCCAGATGTTCGATGACGTTGGAAGAGCCACAAGAGGAGGATACGCCGTAGTTCCCGTGTTTAGCGACTTTTTCGCCTGCTCCTGCGACCACAAAAGAGGCGAGTGTGGATACGTTGAAGGTATTTTTCCCATCGCCACCCGTCCCGCAAAGGTCAACGGGAGCAAATTCGCTAAGGTCTATGCTAAGACATAATTCGAGCATAGCATCTCGAAAGCCTTGAAGCTCATCAAGGGTGATATTTCGGAGGTTGTAAACGGTCAGAAAAGCGGCAACCTGGCTGGAGTTGAACGCTCCATTACCGATTTCAAGTAGAACGGCATGCGCCTCCTGACGAGAAAGTGTTTGATAGGCAAAAAGTCGATTGAGTAACTGCTTCATACAATACAAAGAACTCTATTTCGGATCAAAAAACAAAAAGAAAAGCCCTTCAGGCGAAGGGCTTTCTGAGAAATAAAAGTAATAACCTAAAGTTATTTGAGAAGCCACCAACAACAGCTTCATTTAAGGCGTAATGCCCATTTTAATCAAGACTTTATCGGTGATTTCGTAGGCCTCATTTGCAAAAAGTAACAGAGAGCGTCCCGTTCCATCGCTCGGGTTAAGGATCAGATCGAAATTTTCTTCTTTGGCAACCTCATTAATGCTTTCACGCACTTTGAGGTAGATCGGCTGAATAAGCTGAGCTTGATAACGTGTTAGATCCTGCTGGAACCCCTGCTCCATTTGTTGGAGTTCTTGTTGCAACCGTTGAAGCTCGGCCTCCTTTTGCTGAATGACAATCGGAATCAGGGTAGGGCGGTCTTGCATGTACTTTTTGTATTTTGTATCTAACTCAGTTTCTTTTTCTGTGATCTGAGCTTGGAGTTGTTCCTGGTATTTTGCCAGTTCAGCCGACTTTTCCTTGTATTCAGGAAGTTTGACAAGAATAGAGTCTATGACGGCATAACCGATTTTTACTTGCGCCTGCGTCGCGCTAAGCCCGACAAAAAGCAGGAAAAGAGAAATTAGAAGTTGCTTTTTCATGGTTTGAATGTTATTTTTCTGTGAAAGTCTATTTATTCACCTACGGCTACGCCCATTTTTTTGAGGACAAGGTCGGTAATGTCGAGTTCTTCTTTGCCGTAAAGTAGAATTTCTGATCCTGTTGCATCGGTACGTGTGATGATGAAGTCGTAGCTCCCTTCTTTTGCTACTTCGTCAATCGCCTTGATGATTTTGTCAAAAAGTGGTGAAATCAGTTCATCGTTCTTTTTAGTAAGCCTTTGATTAGATTCCTGCTCAAGCTGAACGAGTTCCTGTTGCATTTTTTCGAGGTCTTCACGGATTTTTTGGATTTCAACAGGGGCTGCACCCGCTTGTACCTTTGCTTCTCCCTCTTGCAGAGCCGCCTGAAATGCCTGTTGTTTTGTTTCCATCTGCTTGGAAAGAATCTTTTTGTAATCCTCAAATTCAGATTGCTTGATTTTGAACTCAGGGAGTTTTTCAAGAACTTGCTGTGGATCCGTAAAACCTATTTTGGGAGTTTGTGCCAGTGCCGCCGTTGTGATAAACAAAAGCGGAAGGAAAAAAGAAATGATTCGTTGCATAACATTTTAGGATTATAAAACTAAGCTTGTCCCAAAACAAAAATGTTTCCCACTTTGGGACTAACAGCCGCAAAGTTGTTTATTTCTAATCCGAGAAAAGCAGATTTAACGATCAATAACGCTTGAGTGGGACTCAATTTCAAGTAAAGCTGCAAAATAGTTTTTGCTTATTCTCCCTATGCTCACCACCCGATTTGCCCCTACGCCTTCTGGATTTTTACACCGTGGAAACGCCTTTTCCTTCGTTCTCACATGGTTGATTGCCCGTGCTAAAAACGGGAAAATCATTCTTCGGATTGATGACCTCGATACAGCTCGTACTCGCCCTGAGTACGTCGATGATATTTTTGAAACGCTGGACTATTTGGGTTTAGATTGGGACGAAGGTGCGCAAAATACCGCTGACTTTTTTGCAAACCACTCCCAGCACTTCCGTCTTGAACGCTACCAGGACGCGCTCGAAGAACTCAAAGTCACGGGAAAGCTATTTGCTTGCACGTGTTCGCGTAAAGAAATCAGACAAAAACACCCCAAAGGGCTTTATCTTGGGATGTGCCGAGAGAAAAAACTCCCTTTTGACGCACCCAACACCGCATGGCGGTTTTTGACCGATGAGCGTACCACCCTGACTGTGATTGAAAACCCTGACAGTAGTTTGAAAAAAGTAAACTTATATCGGGAAATGCCCGATTTTGTCGTCCGACAAAAAAATGGGATGCCCGCTTACATGATTGCCTCGGTGGTGGACGATGTGGATTTAGGTGTAAATTTTATTGTTCGTGGGGCAGACCTCTGGCGGGCTTCGGCGGCACAACTTGCACTCGCCCGTGAGATCGAGTCGTTACGGATGTTTTCGGAAACGGCGTTTTATCACCATAACTTAATTTTGGAGAAGTTAGGTAAAAAGCTGTCGAAATCTGAGGGATCAGCCGCAATACGAACGATGCGTGAAAAAGGTATTCCTCCCGATGAAATTTTTGTTCATGCCTCGCAGTATCTAAATTTGCCGCCTCGGACGAGTGCGCAAGCATTGCTCAAGATAGCACGTGAAATGTCTCGTTTTTGAGCAAACAAGATTGAAAACGCCTTGTTCTTCGATTGAGAATTAAAATGATAACAAATTATGGTTGAGAAGTATCGTGTTGTTGATGCCCGCACACAAACCAATTTTTCGATGCACCCGCATCGTTTTTTATTGTGGTTGTTCTTGGTGAGTATCACAATGATATTTGCTGCTTTTACGAGTGCTTACATCGTGAAACGCGCCGACGGTAACTGGCTGATTTTTGATCGACCTGAGTTATTTTATTACAGTTCTGCAGTGATTATCGTTAGTAGTGTTACGATGCACCTAGCCTATTATGCTGCCAAAAAAGATCAGATTGGGAATATTAAAATGTTCACGATCATCACCTTTTTACTGGGTCTTGTGTTTTTGTACCTCCAATTGGAGGGTTTTTGGGAAATGCATGCAGACGGTGTATATGTATTTGGTACGGGAAGTAACCCTGCAAGTTCGTTTGTTTTTGTGATCGCGCTCATGCACGGGCTTCACATCATCGGTGGGCTGGTCTTTTTGTTGATCGTCTTGGTAAAAGCTTTTTTATATCAAGTCCATGCAAAATCTACGGTCACGATCCGAATGTGTACCACCTTTTGGCATTACCTCGATATCCTCTGGTTGTATTTATTCGCTTTTATGTTACTATATCCGTAACGTTAAGCTGTTGGAAAGATATTTGACCATCATGGCAGACAATGGATTGTTAAAAAAATGCGTTCAGAGAAGAGTTAACATAAAAAATTAATCTGCATATATGTACGGAATAAAAAATTATATAGATCGAGGGGCAAAGTTTGTCAATAACCAGCTTTTCCCGGGAAACAAGAAACTATCAACGTTGATGATCTACGCAACCGACTCTTGTGACTCGGGGTGTAAGCATTGTTTAATTTGGGCAAAACGCCCAATTAAATATCTCAAACTAGAGAAAATAGTTGAGATCATGCAAAGTAAAGCCGTCACGCCTAGCACCACCGTGGGTCTGGAGGGCGGCGAGTTCTTGCTGCATCCGCAGGCACTCGAAATTATGGAGTGGTTCCATAACCATCATCCAAACTTTGACTTATTATCAAACTGCTTGAAGCCCCGGAATGTCATCGAAGCAGTGAAGAAATACCCCCCAAAACGCCTATTTTTATCCTTAGACGGCACAAAGGAGACTTATAAATACATGCGCGGAAAGGACGGTTACGACAAAGTTTTTCAAGTAATCAAAGAGCTTAAAGACGTTGTTCCGATTTCGGCCATGTTCACTCTTTCGCCTTACAATGACTTCTCGGATATGCAGCACGTTGCCGAGGTTTGCCTGGAACATGACGTAGATATGCGGATCGGTGTATATAACGATATCGCCTTCTTTGATACGGTCGAAAAAGCCCACGAAACAGACATCGGTGTAGAGAAAAAAGATGAGCTATTGCGCTACTCAGACGTGAAAAACTTACGCGAGGCAGGCGTTTTTGAGCAAAATATGGCACTAAAAGAGGCTGAAAAAACCAATATTCAAGTTGCCAAACACGACGCGAACAAAGTATTAACGTCACCCACTTTTAAGGCTGGTATCCCGAATATCGTAAAGGAATTTACGGAGAACTATGACTTTTTGGTACTCTACGACGAGTGGCGAAAAAAGAAACTTAAGCTGAAATGCTTTAGTATTTTGGATAGTCTGATTGTGCTTCCCAATGGCGATGTACCAATCTGTCAGAACCTTGACCTCAAACTAGGTAACATTCACGAGAATACACTCGATGAGGTGTTCAATGGAAAGTCCAGTCAGGCAACACAAAAAGAGTATGTCCACAACTGTAATCAGTGCTGGATCAACTTCCATCGTAAATACGATGTGGTGATGTATCGAACGTTTGAGAAGTTTTTTGGGCGCGGTGTGACACGGAAGTTATTCGGGTACTACCAATGGGAAGAGACAAATACGAAGTCTTACAAGGAATACCTGAAGGACACGGAAGCCGTTTACGGATAAACTGTCCGCGTCTTAGTCATTTATCTTATCATGAGATATTAAGTTGAGATACCTTTACGCCAAGGAAAGTAATGTCGTCAATTTGTACATTATGTCCTTTCCAAAAATTATGAAATTGGTAAAGGTATCTTTTTTGTTCTGCCATAGACAAGATTTGAATTTCCGAAATCATATTTAGCAGTACTTTTTTGGATATACGCTTATTACCTTTATCGGAAAGCTGGTCTTCAAATCCGTCTGTGTAAAGGTAAAAAGTATCAATTTCCTCTAGAGGGGTTTCATGAAGCTCAAAGCTAAAATCTTTTCTATTGCCATAAATGCCCAAGCGATTACCACGTACTAGATGACGACCTCCATTTTTATTAAAGTAGAAAAGGGGACGCTTGGCTCCCGCGAACTGTAATAGCTTCTCGTTGAGGTCAAGCGTTACAATGGCGACCTCCATCCCCTCGAGTCTTCTATTTTTCTGCTTTTTCCACAACCCGGATATGTTTTGGTTGAGGTAATTTAGGAGGTCTGCGGGATTGGTATTTTTTTCCCGATGTACTTTTTGCCGTAACATCTCATTTCCAATCACGGACATGAGCGCACCGGGCACGCCGTGTCCCGTACAGTCTGCCACGACGATAATAATTTTTTCTTCTTTTTGGGCATACCAGCACAAGTCACCCGAGACTTCGTTTTTGGGGAGCGATAAGACAAAGTAATCCGATAATACGTCTTTTACCTCACCAATATTCGGTAGCATGGCTTCCTGAATCCGTCTGGCATAACGCAACGATGCCTCCAACTGCCCTTGTAACTCAACAAGCTCCTGATTGTACTCGTTTAGCTTTTTGGTACTCTCTTCAAATTCTTCGAGCTTAAGTTTTGTATCAAAGTGACCTATTACCTGATTGGCGAGCACCTGAAGCGCGTATTGCTGCTTTTGGGTAAGCGTGCGCGGTTTTTGATCAAAAACGCAAAGTGTGCCCAGGCGGTGTCCTGTCTTTGTTTCTAGTGGTACGCCTGCATAAAATCGAACCTTAGGATCGGCAGTCACCAAAGGATTATCAGAAAAGCGTTCATCGTTGAGCATGTCTTTTACCTCAAAAAAGCTCGTACCCGTTACGGCATGAGCACAAAAAGAAGCTGAATGAGGCGTTTGCTGCACGTTTAGCCCATAATTTGACTTCTGAAACCACTGATGGTTAGCATCCACTAACGAAATCAAGGCAATAGGTGTCTCACAGATTTGAGAAGCTAATGCAGTCAGGTCGTCGAGTTCTTTTTCTGCTTCGGTATCTAATAGCTTAGATTCGAGTAGTTTCTGGACGCTTTTGTCTTTCTCTTTTGATTTGGGTGTAACTCCCATTTAAAGTTGATTATTATTGTAAAATTTTATGTATAGCATATAAACTAATAAGGACTATTAACCCACAATATGAGTACCATAATTCGATAATGCTCCATCATTGACTTGAATAAACTAAAATAACCACATAAAATGTGCTACTGATCTGCAAATAAACTATTCTGTGTATTTTCGTGTTCCCTTTTAAAATCAAAGAATAGAATATGTTAGGTTATCGTTTTACTGAATTTGTACCCGAGCAAAACCCGGAAGCCAAGAAGTTTGAGGAGCTATTAGATATTTTTCAACAACTCATATCCATGACAGGCGGCGATGTCGGCGAGGCACTTTCGTGGCTGACTAACCTAGACCAGCGTTACGGGCTTACCGACGATAGCTATGGTATGGGAGATTTTATTGAGGAACTTAAACGCAAAGGCTACCTAGAAGAAAATGAGGTGACAGGAGAGATTCGGGTTACACCAAAAACAGAGCAGTCTATACGAAAAAGTGCATTGGAAGAAATTTTTGGGAAGCTCAAAAAGTCCAAACCCGGTAACCATCGAACGTACAAGTCAGGTAACCAAGGTGAGTTCGGCACCGATAAACGTAGTTTTAAATACGGCGATGACCTAGACCAGATTGCCTACACCGACTCCATCCGAAACGCACAAATCAATCAGGGAATCGGTGATTTTACCCTTACCCCAAACGACCTTGAAGTCTATGAAAAAGAGCATCTGACCCAAACCTCTACTGTGTTGATGATTGACATCTCGCACTCCATGATTCTTTATGGCGAAGATCGGATTACACCCGCCAAAAAAGTTGCCATGGCACTCGCCGAACTCATCACGACGCGCTATCGCAAGGATACCTTAGATATTATTGTCTTCGGAAACGATGCCTGGGAAATCAAAATCAAAGATTTACCGTTCTTGCAGGTTGGACCATACCACACCAATACCGTAGCTGGACTTGAACTTGCTATTGATTTACTTCGTCGTCGTAAAAATCCGAACAAGCAAATTTTTATGATTACCGATGGCAAACCTACTTGCCTAAAACAGGGTATTCGATACTACAAAAACAGCTTTGGACTTGATCCCAAAATCCTTCGTAAGACACTCAACCTTGCCCGTCAGTGTCGTCGTATGCGAATCCCGATTACTACTTTTATGATCGCTTCTGACCCCTATTTGAAGCAGTTTGTGCGAGAGTTTACGGAAGCAAACAACGGAAACGCGTATTACAGCGGACTTGAAGGACTCGGTCAACTGGTCTTTGAGGACTTTAAACGTAACCGAAGAAAGACCTATCGGGGGTAAATAAAAGACACTGCGTGAAAAGTATCAAGAAACTTGTCGTTAGCTCATGTTACGCAGATCCCCTGTTTTTTTACCTTATCCCGACTTGCTCGCCTTATTAAGGAAGAAGCTACCCGTGTGTAACGTGAGCCAGAGAGCGATTTAACGAATTTTTTTATTCTTTCGTAGCTAAGTTATGCGACGATTATTACACTTTGGAGTACTCATAGGGTTTCTTCTGAGTAATATGGCCGTCAGCGGACAGGACTTTGTATTCTCAAAGAAGCAGAAGTATCGCTACACGGTTCCTTTTGAACTGCAAGACAACCTGATCATTATCTCGTTGAACGTCAATAACTCCTCAAACTTGCGCTTTGTCGTGGACTCAGGCGTACAAGCAGCTATTCTGATGAACTTAAGGCTCGGGCAAGAACTAAAACTTAATTTCGCTCGGAAAGTAAAGCTACGTGGGCTAGGACGCGGCGAACAGCTAGAGGCTTATCAATCGGCAAGAAACCAAATTCGGGTGGGAGAGCTACAAGGGAAAAATCAAACCTTATTTGTGCTTACAGAAGATATTTTTCACCTCTCGGGAAAACTAGGCACGGATGTACAGGGACTTATCGGGTATCCATTATTTAAAAATTTTATAGTCAAATTAAATTACCGTCAGGGCAGCATGACCTTCTATGATCCCGAACACTACACCCTGAAAGTTCGCAGACGTTCGGTTAGGCTACCCCTAGAAGTTGAAGATACAAAGGCTTACGTCCGCGCAAAACTCATTCAGGACCAGAAAGATACCATCGAGGTTAAGTTACTCGTGGATTGCGGGGCGAGCAACACGATGTGGCTTAATGTAAATTCTAGCGAGCGACTCAAGCTACCCCAAAAGCGTAAAGAAATGTTTCTTGGGCGTGGTCTTAATGGCGATATTCAGGGGCATCTGGGGCGTGTTAGTGGACTTTTACTAGGAGAATATTTACTTCCTGAGCCTATTGTGGCCTTCCCCGATTCGGCTTCGGCACAAGAGGTTTTTGGGGTCGGAAATCGTAACGGCGCACTTGGCGGCGAGGTACTTCGACGGTTTACTGTCATCTTTGACTATCCCAATAAACAGCTTATTCTGACTCCCAACCGCAGTTTTTCTGACCCTTTTGAGTATAATATGGCAGGAATCGAAGTGATCAAACCCATGGCGCATTTGCCCTATTTTGAGGTTTCTGTCGTAAATGCGGACTCACCCGCGGCAGAGGCAGGTGTGCAGGTGGGCGATCAACTCGTGGAGGTAAATAATATAAAAGCTAAAGATTTTACAATGAATAAACTCACCGAGCTTTTTCGGAGTCGAGCGGGGCGAACACTACGGATTACGGTGGCACGAAATGGTAAATACTTTAAAAAGCGGTTAGTACTCAAACGAGAAATCTAATATTTTTTAAGTCTAGCTTAAACCTATACCTGATCTGCTCATCTAAGCATAAGAAAAAGAAAAACGATGAAAAACCTCCTCTTTTTACTCGCCGTAATTGGCCTTATCGCCTGCACCTCAGATACCAATCAAGATCCCACCCCAACGCCCGATACACCCGAAAATCGGGCGGAATTGGAAGCCTATTTTCCGCCAATTACAGGGGAGGACTGGGAGACACTTGACCCAGAACAACTAGGCTGGTGTCCCGATAAGCTCGCAGAGCTGCAAGTCTTGTTGGAAGATAAAAACACCAAAGCATTTTTGATCCTAAAAAACGGTCGAATGGTCGCCGAGTGGTACATGAACGGACACGGTCAGGATAGCCTTTGGTACTGGGCATCGGCCGGTAAGACGCTGACTACATATCTGATCGGTAAGGCGCAGGAGGAGAATTTGTTGGACATTCGGCAGCCTACCAGCGATTTTTTGGGAGAAGGTTGGACAAGCCTTCCGCCTGCTCAAGAGCAGCAGGTCACAGTCTGGCATCAACTTACCATGACCGCTGGTCTTGACGACGGTGTACCCAACAGTGACTGCACGCATCCCGAGTGCCTTCGGTATAAAGCCGAGGCAGGTACGCGTTGGTCGTATCATAACGCTCCCTACACCCTGCTAGGGGATGTTTTGGAGGCAGCTACGGGCGAAAGTCGCAATCAGCTTACCCGAAAGTACCTGCACCAAACGATTGGCATGGATGGGGGTTGGTTCCCGACGGCAGGCTTTAATATCCCCTACTTTAGTACCGCACGAAGTATGGCGCGATTCGGATTACTCATTCAGCAGGAAGGGGTATGGAACGGAACGAAGCTTTTGGGTGACGACGCGTATTTCCGCGCCATGATTACTCCCTCACAAAACCTTAATGAGTCGTACGGCTATCTTTGGTGGCTCAACGCAGGCGAAACCCACCGTTTGCCGCAAACCCAATTTTTGTTTCCTTCACGTCTGATTCCTAGTGCTCCCGCTGAAATCTTGGCGGCGTTAGGCAAAAACGACCAAAAAATTTATGTCTGGCCCTCCGAGCAACTTGTCTTTATCCGCATGGGGAATAGCTCGGGTGAGTCAGTGTTGGCAGCCTCCTCCTTCGATACGCAGCTCTGGGAAAAAATCATGGACTTGTCCTGTGACTAGGGTTTCGTTCCGGGGCAAAGCCCTGATCCGTATCCTTAAAGTTGCTTAATCTGATGGGTTTAGGGTAGCGCAAAACTTTTTTGTTTGTAGAAAGTATTACCTTTTTACACAAAACCGCATGCTCCATGGACTTCAATCTTCAAGCTGACTTCAAACCCGCAGGCGATCAACCGCAAGCCATTACTGATCTGGTAAAGGGAATTGAAGCAGGGGAGCGTTTTCAGACGTTATTAGGGGTAACTGGCTCGGGAAAAACCTTTACGATGGCAAATGTCATCAAAGAACTTAACCGCCCTACGCTGATTATGAGCCACAACAAGACCCTTGCGGCGCAGCTGTATGGTGAGTTTAAGCAGTTTTTCCCCGACAACGCCGTGGAATACTTTATTTCCTATTACGACTACTACCAGCCCGAAGCCTACATCCGTTCTACGGATACATACATCGAAAAGGAGCTTCAAATCAATAAAAACATCGAAAAACTCCGCCTCAGCACGACTTCCTCTTTGCTTTCGGGGCGGCGTGATGTGGTCGTGATCGCTTCCGTATCTTGTATTTATGGTTTGGGAAATCCCGATGAGTTTGCCCGCAACACCATTGCTCTTAACCGAGGTGACACCATCTCTCGGCAGGAGT